>DATJYA010000279.1:0-3602 GCA_035499835.1 Pseudolabrys sp. | reverse complement strand
GATGCCCGATCTCGACGGGCTCGGCGTGCTGGCGCGCATGCGCGACGCGGGCCTCGATATTCCCGTCATCGTGCAGACTGCCCATGGCGGCATCGACAATGTGGTGTCGGCGATGCGCGCCGGCGCGTCCGACTTCGTGGTTAAGCCGGCAAGCCCGGAACGGCTGCAGGTCTCCTTGCGCAACGCGCTCGCCAGCAAGGCGCTGGCCAGCGAACTGCGCCGCTTGACGCGCAGCCGCGACGGCACGCTGACCATGGCCGACGTCGTCACCCACTCGGCGGCCATACGCAAGGTGCTCGCCGCGGCGGAGAAAGCCGCGGGCTCGGCCATTCCGGTCCTGATCGAAGGCGAGTCCGGCGTCGGCAAGGACATGATCGCGCGCGCCATTCACGGCTCAAGCGAGCGCAAGGCCAGGCCTTTCGTCGCGGTCAATTGCGGCGCCATGCCGGAAAATCTCGTCGAGTCGATTCTGTTCGGCCACGAAAAGGGCGCCTTCACCGGCGCCACGGAAAAACACGCCGGCAAGTTCGTCGAAGCCGACGGGGGCACGCTGTTTCTCGACGAGGTCGGCGAACTGCCGCTCGCCGCGCAAGTCAAACTGCTGCGCGCCGTGCAGGACGGCGAGGTCGAGCCGGTCGGCGGCCGGCGGCCGACGAAAGTCGACGTGCGCATCATTTCCGCCACCAACCGCGATCTCATCGCCGACGTGAAGGCCGGACGCTTCCGTGAGGACCTGTTCTATCGCCTGCACGTCTATCCGATCTCGGTGCCGCCGCTGCGGCAACGGGTCGAGGATATTCCGGAACTGGCGCGGCATTTTCTCGCCCGCTTTGCCGCGGAAGAAGGCAAGCCGGTACGCGCGATCGCGCCACAGGCCATGCAAATGCTCCTCGCGCACCGCTGGCCGGGCAACGTACGCCAGCTCGAGAACGCAATCTTCCGCGCCGTGGTGCTCGCCGAGGGCGAGGAGATCGGTGTTAACGAGTTTCCACAGATTGCGGCGCAGGCCGGCGATTCGTCCACGGCCAATACCGTTGTCGATGCCCCTGAACTGGCCTGGTCCTCCGGCCCGCCCCGCACGTCACCTCCGCCCGCATTAACCAACAACGGGCCAACGTTGCCGCTGCTCGATGCGCAGGGCGAAGTCCGCGCGCTTGAGGCAATCGAAAGAGACGTGATCCGCTTTTCCATTTCGCATTATCGCGGCCAGATGTCGGAAGTCGCGCGCCGGCTGCAGATCGGCCGCTCGACGCTTTACCGCAAGCTGGAAGGGCTGGGCCTCCACGGCCATTCCGCCGACAACAAGGAACCCGTGTCGGCAAAATAAATTGCGCGCCGTGCTTAACCATGCGCGCGCGTTAGCCGTGACGTAAGGTAAACGTCAAGGCCAGCCGGAAATCGTTCGTCCGCAAGAGCGCGCCGTCGCATAATGGCGGCGCAGCCCGTGCCGTCTATGGCACCAAGCTTGCGGAGCGTCTGTGATGCGTACCCCTCGGCTTGGTCGTGTGCTTGCCGGCACGATGCTGGCGTTGATTGTTGCGACACCCGGCGTCGTTGCGGCCGCGCCCGACCAGGCTCAATCCGATCCATCGTCTTCGAGCGGCGTTTCTTCCGCCGGCGACAGCCGAATCGGCGAGACGCTGCGGGCGATCATCACCACGAAGCGCTTCGACAAGCGCGTCGAGCGTGCCGCCGACCGCAAGGCGATCGAGAGCTTTTATGCCGCGCGCAAATACGCGCCGCTGTGGGTCGCCGACGGTGGGCTCAATGCCCGCGGCAAAGCGGTGGTGGCGCGGCGGAAAAATGCAGGCGCCGACGGCCTCGATGCCGCCGACTATCCGGTGCCGGGCTTCGGCAATGCCGCAAGGCCTGAGCAGCTCGCCGACGGCGACATCATGCTCACCAATTCCGTGCTCACCTTTGCCCGCCACCTGGCCGTCGGCCGCATCGCCCCGGGCCGCGTGTTCGACCAGGTCGACTATGCCGATCACACGCCGGACCCTTCCGACATTTTGAGAAAGCTTACCGACGCAAGCGACGTCAACGCCGCCTTCGACAGTTTCAATCCGCCGGATCAGGGCTTCAAGGCGCTCAAGGACAAACTCGCGACGCTGGCGGCCGATGGCGGCAAGCGCGGCCGCATGCCGGCGTTGCGCGACCGCATCATCGCCAATATGGAGCGCTGGCGCTGGCTGCCGCACAACCTCGCGCGCACCTATGTGATGGTCAATATCCCCGACTACACGCTCAAGGTCGTGCATGAAGCCCGTGTCGTGTGGCGCACCAAGATCGTCGCCGGCAAGCCGCGGACGCCGACGCCGCTGCTCAGCGCGTCGATGGACAATGTGCTGGTCAACCCGTCCTGGTACGTGCCGCAGTCGATCATCCAGAACGAATTGCTGCCGCGTTACGCCAGCGATCCGCAGATCTTCGACCGCATGGGTCTCGAAGTGAAGCGCGGCGCCGATGGAAACATCAACGTCGTGCAGCCGCCGGGCGCCGCCAATGCGCTCGGCCGCATCAAATTTAATTTCCCCAACAAGTACCAGGTCTACCTGCACGACACGCCGGAGAAGCGGCTGTTCGCCGCGGACAAGCGCGCTTTCAGCCACGGCTGCATGCGGGTGGAAAATCCGACCAAGTTCGGCGAAATCATGCTGCATCTGGGGATGCGCGGCGCGACGCCAAGCGCGCAGCAGCTTGCCGCGCAGTTCGGCGGCGACGAGCGCACCTATAACCTCACCGATCGGCCCGCGGTGTATCTGACCTATCAGACAGCCTTTGTCGATGACGCCGGAAAGCTGCAGCTCCGTGACGACATCTACGGCTTTGACGCGCGTATTATTGAGATCCTGCGGAGCGATGAGCGCCGCGCCGCCGAGGCCGTTCCTGCGCCTGATCCCACGCGCGACGCCGCCACCGTCAAGAGCAATCAGGATATCTTCAGCCGGGCGGAGCGGCGCGAAGCGCAGGGCTCATCTGCTCTATTCGATCAGTTGTTTCGCTGAAAGCGGCCGATTTGAGCTAAATCCCGAAGGCGGTGGATAGCATCGGGCGAGACATCGCATTGAGCTGCCCCTTTTTGGGGCAGAAAGTTCCACGCCAATTCCGCTGAGCGACCCGCCCCTTGGCCATTTTCGGCCATTTTCGCCGGCTACCGAAAGAGCCTGTGGGGAGCCCTGGGTAAGGGGGCCTTAACCCTTCCGGTTAACACTGCGTGGTCGTCGCTCGACGGCCCGTCTGGGGGACGTAGTGGCGGCTGCGGGACGACGATTTTCACGGAAGCGTACAGTGCGGTTTAGTGCGGCGCGACGGCGCTCTATTGCCTTGTGTCTGATCGGCGCCGGCGCCCGGTTTGGCGTGGCTGCATTGTTCCTGAGCGGCGCCAACGACGCGCTGCAGAACGCGGTCGCCGAGGGCGACACCCGCACCATCTCCTTCCATCACGTCCATACCGGCGAAGACATCACCATCACCTACAAGCGCGACGGCCGCTACGACGAGGCCGCGCTCAAGAAACTCGACTGGTTCATGCGCGACTGGCGCAAGGAACAAGAGACCCACATGGATCCGCATCTGTTCGATCTGTTGTGGGAAACCGA
>DATJYA010000278.1:0-11236 GCA_035499835.1 Pseudolabrys sp. | reverse complement strand
AAGGGCGTGAGCTGGGCCTGGTATTCCGGCGCCTGGCAGGCGACGCTCGACGGCAATCGCGGCAAGCCGGTGCCGAACTTCCAGTTCCACCATCAGCCGTTCAATTACTTCGCGCAGTTTGCGCCCGGCACCGAGGCGCGCGCCATGCATCTGAAAGACGGCGGCATGAATGGCGTCGAGTTCATCAAGGCGGTCGATGCCGGCGTGCTGCCGCAGGTCACCTTCTACAAGCCGCAGGGCAATCTCAATGAGCACGCGGGTTATGCCGACGTGATGTCGGGCGACCAGCACATCGCCGAAGTCCTCGCGCATCTGCAGAAGAGCCCGCAATGGGCGCACATGCTGGTGCTGGTGACCTATGACGAGAACGGCGGCTTCTGGGATCACGTCGCGCCGCCCAAGGCCGACCGTTGGGGGCCGGGCTCGCGCATTCCGGCGATGATCATCTCGCCCTTCGCCAAGAAGGGCACGATCGATCACACGCTGAACGATTCGACCTCGGTGCTGCGCTTCATCACCAAGCGCTTCGACCTTCCGGTGCTGCCGGGCCTCGCCGAACGTGACGCGGCCTTGAAAGCGAACGGCCATCCGCCCATGGGCGACCTGACCGAAGCGCTGACTTTTTAAGAACGGGCGACGAAACGAGTGGTGGTGGCCGGAGCGGCCGCCGTCGCATTGCCTTTTTCGCTGCGCTGCCGCAAAGTCGCTGGGCCGGCCCGCGGTTCCTGGATTTTAGCCCAGCATGTTCAAGCGCATCCTGATCGCCAATCGCGGTGAGATTGCCTGCCGGATCATCAAAACCGCCCGCAAAATGGGGATCGAAACTGTCGTCGTCTATTCCGACGCCGACAAGGACGCGTTGCACGTCGCGATGGCCGATAGCGCCATCCATATCGGCCCGCCGGAAGCGGCGAAGAGCTATCTGGTCATCGACAAGATCGTCGCCGCCTGCAAGGACAGCGGTGCCGAAGCGGTCCACCCGGGCTACGGCTTTCTCTCCGAGCGCGAGGCCTTCGCCCAGGCGCTGAAAGAGGCCGGCATCGTCTTCATCGGCCCAAATCCCAAGGCGATCGCCGCCATGGGCGACAAGATCGAGTCGAAAAAGGCGGCAGCGGCGGCCAAGGTCTCGACCGTGCCCGGCCATCTCGGCGTTATCGAGGACGACGACGAAGCGATCGTGATCGCCGAGCAGATCGGCTACCCGGTGATGATCAAGGCCAGTGCCGGCGGCGGCGGCAAGGGCATGCGCATCGCCTATTCCAAGGCGGAAGTGGCGGAAGGCTTCGCCCGCGCCCGCTCGGAAGCAAAATCTTCGTTCGGCGACGACCGCGTCTTCATCGAGAAATTCATCACCGACCCGCGCCACATCGAGATCCAGGTGCTCGGCGACAAGCATGGCCATGTCATCTATCTCAACGAGCGCGAATGTTCGATCCAGCGCCGCAACCAGAAAGTGATCGAGGAGGCGCCGTCGCCGCTGCTCGATGCAGCGACACGCAAGAAGATGGGCGAACAGGCGGTGACGCTGGCCAAGGCCGTCGGCTACGACAGCGCCGGCACCGTTGAATTCGTCGCCGGGCAGGACAAGAGCTTCTACTTCCTGGAGATGAACACGCGGCTGCAGGTCGAGCATCCGGTGACCGAGCTCATCACCGGCATCGATCTCGTCGAGCAGATGATCCGCAGCGCCGCCGGCGAAAAGCTGTCGCTCAAGCAAAGCGACGTGAAGATCAACGGCTGGGCGGTGGAAAGCCGCGTCTATGCCGAGGACCCGTACCGCAAGTTCCTGCCTTCGACCGGCCGCCTGACCAAATACCGGCCGCCGACCGAGCGTAGCGAGCGCGGCATCACCGTGCGCAACGATACCGGTGTCTACGAGGGCGGCGAGATTTCCATCTATTACGACCCGATGATCGCCAAGCTGGTGACGCACGCCCCGACACGGGCCGAGGCGATCGATGTCCAGGCCGACGCGCTCGATGCCTTCACCGTCGAAGGCATTCGCCACAACATCCCGTTCCTCTCGGCGCTGATGGCGCATCCACGCTGGCGCTCGGGCAAGCTGTCGACGGGCTTCATCGCCGAGGAATTTCCCGAGGGCTTCCACGCCATCGCGCCGGAAGGCGAGCGCGCGCAGGTGCTGGCGGGCGTCGCCGCGGCTATCGACCACGTGCTCGGCGAGCGCAAGCGGCGGATTTCCGGGCAGATGCAGAGCCGCCCGGTGACGCGCGAGAGCCACCGCGCGGTCTGGCTCGGCGAGACCGAATATCGTCTCGACGTCAGCCGTGAGAACGGCACCATCGGCGTGCGTTTTCCCGGCGCCGGCAAGGACAAGAAAAAAGGCGTCCTGCGTCACCTGCAATCGGACTGGAAACCGGGCGACCTCGTCTGGCACGGCACCATCAACAGCGAGCCGGTGTCGGTGCAGGTACGCGCGATCCCGAACGGCTTTGCGCTTGCCTTTCGTGGCGTCGAGGCCAAGGCCTACGTCTATACCGAGCGCGAGGCCAATTACGCGCGGCTGATGCCGGCGAAGAAAGTCGCCGACACCGGCAAACAGGTGCTGTGCCCGATGCCGGGGCTCGTGGTCTCCATCGCCGTGAAGGAGGGCCAGGAGGTGAAGGCCGGCGAGACCGTGGCGGTGGTGGAAGCGATGAAAATGGAAAACGTGCTGCGCGCCGAGATCGACGGCACGGTGAAGAAGATCAACGCCAAGCCCGGCGACAGCCTGGCGGTCGACGCCGTGATCCTGGAATTCGCCTGAACCATTGCTGACAGAAAATGTCAGCATGCTAGGCTGGGCTGGCCTTCAGGAGGCCGGTTTTTGTCCCGCGCGCAGCGCCTGCTCGATCTCATCCAGCTTCTGCGCAGCCACCGCCGCCCGGTGAGCGGCGACACGCTCGCGGGCGAACTCGATATTTCGCTGCGCACGCTTTACCGCGACATCGAGACGTTGCGCGGGCAGGGGGCGCATATCGAGGGCGAGCCTGGGCTTGGCTATGTGTTGCGCCCCGGCTTCATGCTGCCGCCGCTGATGTTCAGCGAGGAGGAGATCGAGGCGGTGGTGCTCGGCTCGCGCTGGGTCGCGGCGCGCACCGACGCGCGGCTCAAGGGCGCGGCGCGCCATGCGCTGGCCAAGATCGCGGCGGTGCTGCCGCAAGACTTGCGCGAGGCTTTTGATGCCTCGAACCTGCTGATTGGGCCGAGCGATGTGCCCGCGGCAGGCGAGGTCGAACTCGCGGACATTCGCGATGCCATCCGTGGCGAGCGCAGGCTGCGCATCGTCTATCTCGACGCCGGCAACAAGCGCAGCACGCGCGTCATCTGGCCGTTCGCGCTCGCCTTTTTCGACCGTGTCCGCATGGTCGTGGCCTGGTGCGAAACGCGCCGCGGCTTCCGCCATTTCCGCCTCGACCGCATCGCCAAGATGACGACGCTTGCTGCCCGCTACCCACGCCGCCGTCATGCCTTGCTCAAGGAATGGCGTGCCAGCGAAGGCATTCCGGAGCCATGAGTCTCTGCTGACAGAATCTGGCAGTTGGCCGCTGTAAAGGTGACGACGCCACGCAACGGAGATGCTGTCATGCCCGATTTTGGATTTGTGCTGTTGTATGTCGACGACCCTCTGCGTAGCGCCGCGTTCTATGCCGATCTTCTCGGCCGGCCGCCGCTTGAAACCTCGCCGACTTTCGCCATGGTTCCCCTCAAGGACGGCGCAATGCTCGGTCTCTGGTCGAAACATACGGTCGAGCCGCGACCGGCGGCGGCGCCGGGAGCCGCGGAGATCGCGCTCACCGTCGCGCAGAAGCAGGAGGTTGACGCGTTGCACGTCGTTTGGAAGCAGCAGAATTTGCGCATCGCGCAGACGCCGGTGGACATGGACTTCGGCCGCACGTTTGTCGCGCTCGATCCGGATGGCCACCGCATCCGTGTCTTCTGTCCGGGCGGGCCATGACCAGGAACTGGCTCGGCGTCGCCTCGGCGGACCATGTCCGTCTTGGCCGCGCCGGCGGCTTCATGCAGCTCGGTCACGGCAAGCGCGCGCCCCTCAGGCGCGTGCAGCCGGGCGACCGCATCGTCTATTACTCGCCGACCACAGTCTATGGCGAGAAGGACAGGCTGCAGTCCTTCACCGCCATCGGCGTGGTCAAGGAAGGCGAACCCTACGAAGGGGCGATGGGCAGCGGCTTCCGCGCCTTCCGTCGTGACGTGAATTGGTCGAAGGCGGCGGAGACGCCGATTGCCGGCTTGCTCGACCGGCTTGACCTGACCAAGGGCAAGCCGAACTGGGGTTACCAGCTCCGCTTCGGCCTGATCGAGATCAGCGCGCGTGACATGGGCGTAATTGCCCGGGCGATGGGTGCAAAAGTCGAGCATCTGTCGTAACAAACGACGATGCTTTATTTCGCCTATGGCTCCAATATGAGCCGCGCCGCCATGGCGGCGCGCTGCCCGGGCGCGCGCGCCCTTGGTCCGGCGCGGTTGGACGGCTATCGGTTTTTCGTCGGCGTTGACGGCTGGGCTTCGTTGCGGCCGAGCGCCGGCGGTCGTGTCCATGGCGTCCTATGGCGGCTGACGCCGCGCGACCTTGCGGCGATGCATGCCTATGAACCGCTGCACGCCGGGCTTTATAATATTCGGCGTTTGCCGGTGCGGGCGGGCACGCAGCTCAAGACGGCGACGATTTACCTGTTGCGCCGGCGCATGCCGGGCAGGCCGAATCCGGGCCTACATAAGGCCGATCACTGTTGCGGCGCGCGACTGGAAATTGCCGGAGCGTTACATCGAGACCATCGAGCGCTGGTCCGTTTCATGCTTCACCGGTGCGCGCGTCATCGACGCAGGGGAACGCGTGTGAGTGTCGCCCGCCACATGGTTGTTCACGGTCGGGTGCAGGGCGTTGGCTTCCGCGCCTTTGTCGAAGACGAGGCGCGTCGCCGCCGCGTTGGCGGCTGGGTGCGCAACCGCCGTGACGGCTCGGTGGAGGCGATGTTCACCGGGGAGCCGCGCGCCGTTGCCGCGATGATCGAGCTCTGCCGCGAGGGGCCGTTCGGCGCGCGCGTCGACGTGCTCTATGAGCGCGGGGGGACCGCGGAGGATCTTGCGCTGCGCCGGCCCGGCGAAGCGTTCTCGGTGCTGCCGACGGTGTAACTCGTCGGTCCAAACAGTTTCGCGAATTCCTGCCGCAGCACCATGTCCACTTCCGGCATCGTTGCCGGCAGCCCGAGATCGGCGAGACTGGTGACGCCGTAGCGCCGCTCGCTGACGCCGCAAGGCACGATGCCGGAAAAATGCGCGAGATTCGGTTCGACATTGAGCGCCATGCCGTGCAGCGTCACCCATTGCTTCACGCGGATACCGATGGCCGCGATCTTGTCCTCGAAGCCTTCACCTTTTTCCGGCCGGCGCACCCAGACGCCGATGCGCTCCTCGCGCCGCTCGCCGCGCACGTTGAAGGCAGCCAGCGTGCGGATGATCCATTCCTCAAGGCTGGCGACAAAGCGGCGCACATCCGGGCCGCGGCGCTTGAGATCGAGCATCACATAGGCCACGCGCTGGCCGGGCCCGTGATAGGTCATCTGTCCGCCGCGGCCGCTCTCGAAGACCGGAAAGCGCGCGTCGAGCACGTCGGCGGGCCTGGCGCCAGTACCGGCGGTGTAGAGCGGAGGATGCTCGACCAGCCAGACCAGTTCGGGCTCGCGCCCGGCGGCGATGGCCGCGGCACGCGCCTCCATGGCGGCCACGGCCTGCTCGTAGGCCACCAGCCCATCGGCGATCCGCCACTCGGCCGGCAGCGAACCGGGGAACGGCGCCAGCCCGATTTTCAATTCGTCGCGCGCGTTAACCACTCATTCACCATACCATGTTGACCTGCTGTCAGCCCGCCTTCCGGGCCAGGGAGAGGTCGTCTGTCTACGCTCAGCAAGGTTTCGGTCGATATCACCGTGGTGCTCGGCACCACCTCCATGCCGGTGCATCAGGTGCTCCGCCTCGGCCGCGGCGCCATCATCGAACTCGATTCCTCCGAAGACGACGCCGTCAACATCCTCGCCAACAACCTGCCGGTGGCCAAAGGGACCGTCGTGGTCAATGGCAGCCGCATCGCGGTCGAGGTAGGCGAACTGCTGCCGCGTCCGCCGGACATGCGCTGACGGGCTTTTTCCACGATTATATAGGGCGCCGCCACCCATCGGGGCAGGGCGGTGATGGCGGCCCTTGTTCGGCCAGACCCTATTTGTTACATGGACCGCGCTCGACGGGACGCGAGCTCTTGCAAAAGCTTTTCGTTCCTCCCCATGCGGTCATGGCGGAATTGGTAGACGCACTAGCTTGAGGTGCTAGCGGGGCAACCCGTGGAGGTTCGAGTCCTCTTGACCGCACCAGCCGTCTTCAGCAAAGCGGCGCTAGAACTGGCCTGCGGACCGGTTCTGGGAGTAGTAATCCGCAGCCGGCGCGTTGGCGACCACGGCCGTCGCGCGATGCTTGCGTGCGGCGGCTAGCCTGACGCCGCGATTGCGTTCCGGCGAGTCGCTGCTTTTGGCGCTTGCCTGCACCACGGTCGGCCACGCGGTCTTGCTCGTCGCAACGAGTTCGGGCACCGACGCCGGCCGCTCTCCCGCCGCCACGACCTGCACGACGTGGAAGCCGTTTTTCTTCAGCTCCTTGAGCAGCACCGGCAGCGCCATGGCGGTTGCCGGATGGATGTCGTGGAGCAGGAGGATGCCGCTGCCCCTGGCTTCGAGCCGCCGCATCGCCCGTTCCACGATGGCCTGGGCGCTGATGTGCCTGAACCAGTCGTCGGCGACGACGTCGGCGCTCCAGGTCACCAGGTCGTGCGAGGCGAGGAAGCTTTCTGCAGTCTTGGAGCGGCCAAGCCCGGGGATGCGGAAGAACGGCGATAAGGCTGCGGGATCGCCAAGCGCGGCGTCGACGAGGTTGATGCCGCCGTCGACTTCACGCTCGACCCGCTCGGACGACAGGGTCTGGAAGACCAGCGGGTGGTCGAGGCTGTGGGTGCCGATAGTGTGGCCTTCGTTGTACATGCGGCGCACTGTGGCCGGATAGGCGCGCGCCATCTGCCCGACCAGGAAATACGTCGCCTTCACACATTGCGAGGCCAAGGTGTCAAGGACGCTGTTGGAATAGGGCGGCAGCGGGCCGTCATCGAAGGTGAGAACCACCTCATGGTCTTTGAGCGGCAGCGTGTCCTTGTATTGCATGCTGCCGATGCGGGCGAAGTCTTCCGGGCTGACGGTGATGACCCGGCTCACGCCGAGCGCGTCAGGATGGCCGGGGCATGATTCAGCCAAAGCTCGATCGGCGCAGGCCACAGCCAGACAAACGAAAAACGCGACCATGAAACGCATACTAAGACCTCTCCAGCCCCCCACACTACGCCACGCGGCGCAACTCCCCCATTGCGAGGCGGTCGGACCGTATAAAATTCCACATAAACGGTAAATGAACCGAATAAGGCAGTCCACAATCGGTCGGGATTTTTCCCGCACCGCGGGAGCCCGCGGGCTCAGTTTGCGGCGGTGCGGTGTCCGGCCGCGACTACATGCACGATCTGGTAGCCGCGGCGCTTGAGCTCGCGCAGGAAGGCCGGGAGCATCTGCGCGGTCTCCTTCTTGGTGTCGTGGAAAAGCACAATGCCGCGCCCGACCTTGTCGATGCGGCTGAGGATGAGCTGCAATTCGGCACCCGGGGTCATCGGCAGCCAGTCGCTTGCCCAGACGTCGGCGCCGAACACCACCAAGCCGCGCGCGGCCATGCGCTCGAGCAAAACCTGATTGGAGGCAAAACCCGGAAAGCGGAAAAATGGCGTGGTCGGCTCGCTGCTGCGGCGGCCATAGAGCGCCAACTCGTCGGCCTCGATGCCGCGTTCGATATCGGCTGTCGCCCTGGCCAGCGGCAGACGGTCGAGCAGGGGATGCGAATAGCTGTGATGGCCGATCGAGTGGCCTTCGGCGAGCTCACGGCGGGCGAGCTGCGGATAAGTCTCGGTATTGCGGCCAACCAGGAAAAAGGTCGCCAGCACGCACTCGGCTTTCAGCGCGTCGAGCACCTTCGGCGTCGTCTGCGGCCATGGCCCATCGTCGAAGGTCAGCACCAGTTCCTTGGCCGCGAGCGGCAGCGTTTGGGGAAATTCCTTGCGGCCGACCCTTGGCGTCGTTTTGGCATCGACTTCGAGCACGCGCGCGGTGCCCAGCGCGTCGGGATTGCCGCGGCAGGGCTGCGCCGCGGCCGCCAATGGAGCGGCCGTCATCAGCATGAGGGCGAAGAGCCGGATTATCGCGACAGTCTTGGCGCTCATCAATTGCCCGGTCGCAGAACGAAGGTTACAAGCCGCCACCGCCATTCCAATCACCGGCTGAGTTCCGCATGGCTAAAAGAAAAATCAGGACGCTGCCGCGGGACGACGACGGCGCCATTCGCAAACGCTATTTCGGCAACGTGGTCAAGGCCATTGACGGAGCCGACATCGAGACGCTGCGGCGGCTGGTCGGCGGGCTATATGTTTCGGACCTCGGCGCGGTCATCGAAGCGCTTGAGCCGGAACAGCGGCCACGACTGGTCGAACTGCTCGGCATCCATTTCGACTTCACCGCGCTCACCGAAGTCGACGATCGGGTGCGCGAGGAAATTCTGGAAGAGCTGCCGCCGCGCACGGTCGCCGAAGGCGTGCGCGACATCGAGTCCGATGACGCCGTCACCATCCTCGAAGATCTGCCCAAGGAAGAGCAGGCGGAAATTCTCCAGCAATTGCCGTCGCCCGAGCGGGTCGCGCTCAGGCGCAGCCTCGATTATCCGGAGGATTCGGCCGGTCGGCGCATGCAGACGGAATTCATCGCCGTGCCGCCGGGCTGGGACGTCGGCCAGGCGATCGACTATATGCGTGAGACGGTGGAATTGCCCGAGCGGTTTTTCGAGCTTTACGTCGTCGACAATACTGGCCGCTTCCTCGGCGCCGTGCCGCTTGACCGGCTGCTGCGCAGCAAGCGACCGGTGCCGGTCGCCGAGCTGACGGAAGCCGAGCGGCGGCGGATCCGCGCCGACGAAGACCAGGAGGAAGTGGCGCGGCTGTTCCAGCGCTACGATCTGGTCGCCGCGCCGGTGGTCGATGCACACGACCGGCTGGTCGGCATCATCACCTTCGACGATGTCGCCGACGTGCTGGTCGAGCAAGCGGAAGAGGACATCAAGGCGCTCGGCGGCGTGCGCGACGAAGAGCTGTCCGACACGGTCTGGCGCATCGCCCGCAGCCGCTTCAATTGGCTTCTGGTCAATCTCGTCACCGCGTTTCTCGCCTCTTCCGTGCTCGGCCTGTTCGAGGGCGCGCTGCAGAAGATGGTGGCGCTCGCCGTGCTGGCGCCGATCGTCGCCAGCCAGGGCGGCAACGCGACGACGCAGACCATGACGGTTGCCGTGCGCGCGCTCGCCACCCAGGAACTGACCGACATCAACGCCTGGCGCGTGATCCTGCGCGAGCTGCTGGTCGGGCTGCTCAACGGCGCCGCCTTCGCCGTCATCACCGGCATTGCCGCCTTTGCCTGGTTCCGCGTGCCCGGTCTCGGCTTCGTCATCGGCTTGGCGATGGTCTGCAATCTGCTGGCGGCGGCGCTCGGCGGTATCTTGATCCCGCTGGCGCTCAACCGGCTGCGCGTCGATCCAGCGGTCGCCTCCAGCCCTTTCGTCACTACGGTGACCGACGTTGTCGGCTTCTTTTCGTTTCTTTCCATCGCCACGCTGTGGTTCGGCCTGCGCTGACCGCCGGCAGAGCCCGGGTCATAATTCATTCACCTTGTTTGCTGACCCGCCATTAACGCTGACTCCATAACCTCTTTTGCGGGTGCCGCAGTGACGTGCGGGGAGAATTCCGGTTGTGGGTATAATCGAACGGCTGGCGAGGGGCGCAAGCGCCTTGCGCACGCTTATGGCATTGGCCAGAGCCCGGGTGAGCGCCCGCATGGGGCGGGGGCGCGTTGACGCCCGACTGGCGTGGGCGCGGCCTTTGTCGACGGCGTGGCCGACCGCCGTCCTGACTGCGGCTGCCATGGCGGCGATGCTGGCTTGCGGCGCCTTCGGCTACGCCTGGGCGTGGCGCAGCGACGCCGCCCGCGTGCAAGAGCAGCGCCAGGCGCTGCGCGATGCGATCTCCGAATTCCGCGCGCTGTTTGGTCCCAGCAACGAAGTCGATCCGCGTTTCGTGCGCATGATTGAGCAGGGTGTCGGCCTCAAGGGATTGAAATTCGAGACAGAGCCGAAATCACCGGCGCGCGACATGCAGCCGGTGATCGACGCCCAGGGCCGCATCGTCGGCTTTTTCACCTTCGACGCCGAGCAGCCGACGACGCAGGCCATGAATCGGCTGCTGCCGGTGCTGGGCGGCATGATTTTTTGCCTGACCGCGTTCGCCGGCGTCTCGCTGAGGCAACTGCGTCGCGCGCGCCGCGACTTGGCGGCAAGCGAACAAGCGGCGCGCCTAGCCGCCGACAAGGACAAGCTCACCGGTCTACCCAACTATTCCAAGCTGCTCGAATTGCTTGATCTCGCGCTGGCCGAGCGCAGAGACGATCAGATCACCAGTTTTGCCGTCATCGAAGTCGACGGCCTCGGCGAGATCAACGCGCAGCGTGGTGTGCTCGCCGGCGAGGAATTGACCGTCTCGATCGTGCAACGCCTGAAAGCAGCGCTGCCCGGCATGGCGGTCTTCGCCCCGATCGGCGGCGATGAGTTCGCGGTGACCTTCACCGCAGGGGCCGACGTCGACGCCGAGATCGTGTTGCGCGGTGCGCTCGATGCCGTGGCGAGGCCGCACTGGATCGACACGATCGTGCGCATCGGCGCACGTGCGGGGCTGGCTCAGGCCCCGCGCCATGCGGCGACCCGAGGCGAGCTCACCCACCGCGCCGAACTGGCACTGCGCAAGGCGGCGCAGAAAGGACCGGGCGCTCTGGTCGTCTATGAGCACGCGATCGATAGCCCGTCGAGCGATCAGCAATTCATCCGCCGCGAATTGCCACGGGCCCTCAGCGCACGTGAACTCCAGGTATACTTCCAGCCGATTGTCGCCGCGCATGGCGGGCGCCTCGTCGGCGTCGAAGCGTTGCTGCGTTGGCATCATCCCTCGCGCGGCCCGATCGCGCCGGCAACGTTCATCCCGGTGGCCGAGCAGATGGGCCTGATGGATGCGCTCGGCGCCTTCGTGCTGCGCCGCGCGCTGGGCGAAGCC
>DATJYA010000277.1:0-3064 GCA_035499835.1 Pseudolabrys sp. | reverse complement strand
CGCATTCGGCGTGCCGAGCACCGATTTCGGTCCGGCGATTCTCGCCGCGCCGTTGTGGGCGCTGGCGCTGCTGCATTACTGGCGCGCCGTCGGCGAGGGCGATCGCGGCTCCTGGTTTCTGCTCGCCGTCGATCTCGGCCTGCTGCTGCTGGCGAACTATGTCGGCGTGATCCTGCTGGCGCTGATGGTCCCGTTTGTCATCGCCGTGCCGCGCGGGCGCGCCGCGCTCGCGCACCCCGAGCCGTGGATCGCGCTGGTGCTATTCATCACGGTGATCTTCCCGCATCTCGCCTGGCTCTGGTATCGCTACGATCTCGTCGTCGCCTATTTCGGCGAGGGCCACGCTTTCGAAGCCGCGGTCGGTCCCGGCCTGTGGCTGATCGCGGCGTTGCTGTTCACCCATCTCGGTCTGTTCCTGCTCGCCGGACTTGCCAGCGGCTGGCCGCGGCGGCGGCGCGAGCTTGCGCCGGAGATCGAGCGCAATCCGGTCGAGGCTCTCGCGCGCTGGTTTGTCTATTTCTTCGCGCTGACGCCGGCGATCGTGGCGGTGGCGATTGTTTTCGCCAGCGGCCATACCGGCCCCCTGCAGCGGCTGGCGCCGCTGGTCACGCTGTCCGGCCTCGCGCTCATCGTTTTTGCCGGCGATCGCGTGCTGCTCTATCGCGAGCGATTGGTGTCCTCGAGCTGGGTCGGGATTCTGGTGGCGCCACCGCTGCTGGTGGTGCTCGGCATCGCCCTGCTGCCCTGGACGTCGAGCGTCGACCTGAAAATGGCGCAGCCGGCCAATGCCGAAGGCCGCTTCTTCGCCGATAACTACCAGCGCCGTACCGGCCGCCCGCTCGAATACGTCACCGGCGACGAGCGCATCGCTCCGCTCATCGCACTCGGCAGCCCAAGCCGCCCGCATGTCTATTTCGACTGGGCGCCGCAGCGAAGCCCCTTGGCCAGCGCCGCCGACATCCAGAAACAGGGCGGGCTGCTGGTGTGGCCGGCGGGCGATAACGCCGGGACGCCGCCGGCGGATCTCAAGGCGCAGTTTCCCGCCATGGTGCCGGAAGTGCCGCGCGTCTTTGCGCGGCCGGTGCAGGGCTTCCTGCCGCTCATTCGCCTCGGCTGGGCGGTGATCCGGCCGCAGCGCTAGCGGTCGTACGAGCCCGGCAAAGATTTGCGCGGCTGCCATCCCTGGTATTTGTCATGATCTCTCGCGATCGGAAGCTGCGTCGGCTGTCCGTGTTCGGATGATGCCAGCAGTGCGGTCACCAGTTCGAGCGAAGCCCGCGCGTCCGCCAGCGTGACCGGCAGCGGGCCGCCGGTCTCGAGCGCCTCATGATAGGCCGCCAGCAAGCCTGCAAAGCCCGGCGCAACGTCGCGCCAGCCATGCAAGGCTTCGGCAAGGGCGGCTTCCGTCGCCTTGGACGACGCGATGATCTGCCAAGGGTCGTTTCCCGGCGCATAAGGCTCAAGGCAGCTCTCGAATGTGACCCGTTCGAAGTGGAACCGCAGCCGGCTGATTTCATTCTGCGAGCCCAGGGTCGCGGCAAGCGAGGCAAGCGCACCCGAACGCATCGTGAGGCAGGCCACCGCGCAGTCTTCGACCTCGATCGGGTTAACGCGCGTCGCGGTGCACGCGAACACCGAAGCGACCGGCCCCATGAGATAGGTGAGGATATCAATCGAATGGATCGCATGCGTCAGCAGGACGCCGCCGAGTTCGCCATCCCAATGTCCGCGCCACTTCACCTCGTAATAGCCTGGACCGCGTTTCCAGGCGGTCTCGACGGTGGCAAGGTAAGGCTTGCCGGCGAGGCCGGCATCGATGATGCGCTTGGCCTTCTGCAGACCGTTACCGTAACGATATTGAAAGACCGGCATCAATCGCCCGCGCGCGGCCTTTTCCGCGGCGATCAGGCGGTCGACATCGGCCAACGAGCCCGCGGCCGGCTTCTCGCAGATCACGTATTTGCCCGCCGCCAGCGCTTCCATCGATTGGTCCACATGCAACGCAGGCGGCGTGCAAATATCGACAATGTCGACGTCGTCCATGTCGAGGACGTCGCGAAACGAAGCAGTGCGGCGCTCGACGGAAAATTCTGCGCCGACGGTTTGCAGCCGCTTGCGGTCGAGGTCGCAAAGGGCGAGCACGCGGAACTGGCGCGGCAATTTGGCGTAACCCTCCGCGATGTGGTTGTGCCCAATGCCGCAGCCGATGACCGCCACGTTCCATGTCTTCGTCATCGCCCGGCCATCGGTTCGTTCAGCTCTTTCCTTGCTCGGCCAACGCCTGCGCCCTCAACGCAAGCTCCATCGCCTTGAAGCAGCGCGCTTGCGGCATCGCGGTTTCTTCGCGGGCGAAAATATCGTGGATGAGATCGCGGCCGTAAGGCAGTTGGACGGCGGAGCAGTCGATGCGTTGAACGCCTTTGCCGTCGGCGAGGAAGAGATGATCGATACCGGCGGCGCCGGCGATGTCGACGTATTTGCGCAGCTCGATGCTGCCCTCGGTTCCGACAATGAATAGGCGGCCATCGCCCCAGGTCGGCATCCCGTCGGGCGTAAACCAGTCGACGCGGATATAGCCGCTCGTGGTTTTCGTCCGCAGCAGCATTTCGCCGAAATCCTGCAATTGCGGCGTCTGCGGATTGGCGCGATTGGCGACCGTCGCGGCCACAACCTCGGCGTCATCGGCTCCCGTGAGAAACAGAAACTGTTCGCATTGATGCGATGCGATGTCGGTGAGGATGCCGCCGTATTTCTCGCGCAGGAAAAACCATTCGGGTCGCGTCGCCCTGTTGAGGCGGTGCGGGCCGAGGCCGGTCGTATGGACGACGCGGCCGATGGCGCCTGCCTGGACCAGTTCGCCGGCTTTCACCGTCGAGCGTGTTTCGAAATGCTCTGAATAACAGATCGAATAGATTCGCTTGGTCTCGGCCTGAACGCTGCGCACCGCGGCGAGTTGCTCGAACGAGGTGACGCCGGGCTTGTCGACCATGAAATCCTTGCCATGGCGCATCGCTGCGATGCCGAGCGGCGCGCGCTCGCACGGAACGCCGGCGCAGACGACAAG
>DATJYA010000276.1:0-3841 GCA_035499835.1 Pseudolabrys sp. | reverse complement strand
GTTCCTGGCGGATCATGATCATGGCAATTCCTTCCCCGCCCATGCGCGCGCCAAAGCTGGCGCGTCGGGCGCAGTCAGTTCGAGTGAGGGGGAAGGGGAGGCGGGCGCGCCGTCTCCCGGCGTTGTCAGATGTGGTACGTCTTCAGCGGCGAGAAGCCGTTGAAGGCCACCGACGAGTAGGTCGCCGTGTAGGCGCCGGTGCCTTCGATCAGCACCTTGTCGCCGATCTCCAGGCTCACCGGCAACGGGTACGGCTGCTTCTCGTAGAGCACGTCGGCCGAGTCGCAGGTCGGGCCGGCCAGCACGCACGGGCCCATGGCGTCGCCGTCGCGCGGCGTGCGGATCGGGTAGCGGATCGACTCGTCCATGGTCTCGGCGAGGCCGCCGAACTTGCCGATGTCGAGATAGACCCAGCGCACGTCGTCTTCCTCGCTCTTCTTGGAGACGAGGACGACTTCCGCCTCGATCACGCCGGCGCTGCCGACCATGCCGCGGCCCGGCTCGATAATGGTCTCCGGGATGCGGTTGCCGAAGTGCTTGCGCAGCGCCTTGAAGATGGCATTGCCGTAGGTTTTCACCGAGGGCACGTTCTTCAGGTACTTGGTCGGGAAGCCGCCGCCGAGGTTAACCATGGCGAGGTTCATGCCGCGCTCGCCGCACTCCTTGAACACGGCCGCCGCCGAAGCGAGCGCCCGGTCCCAGGCATGCTGGTTGCGCTGCTGGGAACCGACATGGAACGAGACGCCGTGCGGCTCGAGGCCGAGCTTGAGGGCGTGCTCGAGCACGTCGACAGCCATCGCCGGCTCGCAGCCGAACTTGCGCGACAGCGGCCACTCCGCCCCGACGCAGTCGGAGAGGATGCGGCAGAAGACGCGGCTGCCGGGGGCGACACGGGCGATCTTCTCGACTTCGGCCTTGCAGTCGACCGCGTAGAGGCGGACGCCGAGCGCGAAGGCGCGGGCGATATCCCGTTCCTTCTTGATCGTGTTGCCGTAGGAGATGCGGTCGGGCGTGCAGCCTGCGGCCAGCACCATCTCGATCTCGGCGACCGAGGCGGTGTCGAAGCAGGAGCCGAGCCCGGCGAGCAGCGACAACACCTCCGGCGCCGGGTTGGCCTTCACCGCGTAGAACACGCGGGTGTCGGGCAACGCCTTGGCGAAGGCATTGTAGTTGTCGCGGACGACGTCGAGGTCGACGACAAGGCAGGGCCCTTCGTCGTTGCGTTTGCGTAGAAACTCGCGAATACGCGCGGTCATTGGCGCTATTCCCCAAGAGCTATCGAGGCACTCAAGCCTCGGATATCGCTGTTCTTTTGCGCTCAAGCCCGCGCGCGATGGGGACGCGCGAACGCTTACGCTTGGAACCGCTGTGCTGCCTTGGATTGGATGGGGAGACCCCGTCCGCACGGCCGGCAAGGATGAACAAGCCTCTTCGGTGACCCGCGCCGGTGGTGGAGGCCGGCAGAGACCAAGGAAGCCCGATCGTCGTTGCTTCAAGACGCGTCCCCTGCTGAGAGCAGGGTTTGCCGGTTTCGCCTCCGGCTGCCGGTCAGATTTCTTGGAGAGCTTTTGGCTTCTCTCTCCAGGCGGCTGGCGGGCCTCTTGTCCCGCTACCTACCGACCGACACACGTCCACAGGCACGTGCGAATTTGGGCAAGGTTTCAAATAACAAATTTTTCGCGCGATGCAAGAGAATAAGTTCGACGCGCGCGAATCTTCCTTAATTTTTCTTCGCGAGGGACGCGTCGATGCAATTCATTCGCGCGCGGTGAACGGCTCGATGCGGTGCGCGTTGCGGATGAACTGCACCATGACCGCGATGCCGCAGAGCACGAACACGCCGTCGAGCACGCGCGCGCCGAAGCCGCCGAGATCGAACAGCGTGGCGATCGCCCAGGAGCCGGCGAAGGCGGCGCCGAACACCTCGGCGCCGATGAGGATGGCGGCGCTGATGACGGTGATGACGTTGAGCCAGACAATGCGGCGGCTTTGCGCCATGCGGGTGTCTCCTTTGCGGGGCGCAATGTCCACGAATCCGCACGCTGAATCAAGTCTGTAGCCGCCAGTTCGCGGCGCGCCGGAGAGGCGATTGATCCTGCTCATGGCGGCCGCGGCGGGCGGCGCGAGACTTTACCTATGCTCACGTCCACCATGCTCAAGGCCGCGCGTCCGCTTCTCGCAGTCCTTGCCCTGCTCGGCCTTGCCGCCGGCTTTGCCGCCAAGCTCGCCGGCCTCGGCGCCTGGTCGGCAACGATCTGGGACGCGGTCACGCTGCCGATCCTCGTGGCGCTGCTGTTCGAGATCGCCACCAGCCTCAAGCGCGGCGACTTCGGCCTCGACATCGTCGCCGCCCTGTCGATGGGCGCGGCGCTGGCGGTCGGCGAGAGCCTCGCCGCCGCCGTCGTCGCCTTGATGTATGCCGGGGGGCAATATCTGGAGGCCTTTGCCGAGCGCCACGCCCGGCGCGAGATGACCGCGCTGCTGTCGCGGGTGCCGCGCACCGCGCTGCGCCACCGCGACGGGCAGCTTGAGGAAGTCGCCATCGACCTCATCCGGCCCGGCGACCGGCTGCTGATCCGCCAGGGCGACGTGGTTCCGGTCGACGGTAACGTCGCCGAAGGCGTGGCCGTGCTCGACCAGTCGGCGCTGACCGGCGAGGCGCTGCCGGCGCAGCATCGTGGCGGCGAGGCGGTGTTGAGCGGCTCGAGCAATGTCGGCGATGCCTTCGAGCTGACGGCGGCGCGCCGGGCGGCGGAGAGCACCTATGCCGGGGTGATCCGCCTGGTCGAGGCCGCCCAGCGCTCGCGCGCGCCGATGTCGCGGCTGGCGGACCGCTACGCCATCGTGTTTCTCGTCGTGACGGTGCTGCTTGCGGCGGCGGCGTGGTGGCTCAGCGGCGACCCGATCCGGGCGGTCGCCGTGCTGGTGGTGGCGACGCCCTGTCCGCTCATCCTGGCGGTGCCGGTTGCCATCGTCTCCGGGCTCTCGCGCGCCGCCAGGATCGGCGTCCTCATCAAGGGCGGCAAGGCGATCGAGACCTTGGCGCAGGTGCGCGCGTTGGTCATCGACAAGACCGGGACGCTGACCGTCGGGCAGGCCAGGGTGGCAGCGATCCACCCCGCCGACGGTTTGACGGCGGACGAGGTGCTGCGCCTGGCCGCCTCGCTCGATCAGGCGTCCAAGCACATCATCGGGCAAACCATCGTTGCCGAGGCGCGGCGGAAAGGCCTGCCGCTGGCGGTCCCCTCCGACGTGGCGGAGACCGCCGGCGAGGGCATCATGGGCCGCGTCGACGGCCGGGCGCTGATCGTCGGCGGCCTGCATTTCGTCGCCGGCAAGATCGCCGGCGCCGACTTCTCGGCCCTGCTCGGCGGCGAGCGGCCGCCCGGCGCCTTGGCCGCGGCGGTGGCGGTCGACGGCCGGCTCGCCGGCGTGCTCATCCTGACCGACGAACTACGCGCCGGCACCGAGGCTCTGCTGCGCGAGCTGCGCAGCTTCGGCATCGAGCGCATCGTGCTGGCGACCGGCGACCGCCACGACGTGGCGCGCTTCATCACCGCCGGCCTGCCCATCGATCTGGTGCGCTCGGAACTGACGCCGGACCAGAAGGTCCTGCTGGTGCTGTCGGAGCGCAAGAACGGCCCGGTGATGATGATCGGCGACGGCGTCAACGACGCGCCGGCTTTGGCGGCCGCCGATCTCGGCCTTGCCATGGGCGCCAAGGGCGCGGCGGCCTCGGCGGAAGCCGCCGACGCGGTGCTGCTGGTCGATCATCTCGACCGCGTGGTTCCGGCGATCCGCATCGCCCGCCGTTCGCGCCGCATCGCGCTGGAAAGCGTCG
>DATJYA010000275.1:0-4774 GCA_035499835.1 Pseudolabrys sp. | reverse complement strand
CGGCTGCTCGTGGTCCTGGTTGTAGATCGGCAGATCGTCGATCTGTATGAATTTGCTGTCGAATTTGTCGCCGCCGAGCTTCGCCAGGGCCTGCGCCAGCTTGCGGTTGATGGATTCGCGGCGGTTGGAGCCGACGACGATGCCGAGCTTGAGTTTCGCCATTGTTGCCTCTATCTGGAAGAGTGTCAGTTACGAATTGATACTGAGGCTAGATAGATGACCGGGAAAAACCTGCAAGAAGGCACATCACAGATACCGGGTAACCTGCATGTAGCCGACGACTGCCGCGCGGTCAGCGAGGTGCTGGCGCGGGTCGGCGACAAGTGGACGGTGTTGGTCGTGTCGACGCTCGGCGACGGCGCCAAGCGCTTCAACGAACTGCGCCGGGCGCTCGGCTCGATTTCGCAGCGCATGCTGACGCTGACGCTGCGCGGGCTCGAGCGCGACGGGCTGGTGACGCGCACGGTCTATCCGACCATTCCGCCGCGCGTCGATTATGAGCTCACCCGGCTCGGCCGCTCGCTGCTCGAACCGGTCAGCGAGCTCGGGCTGTGGGCGCGGCGGAACCGGCCGGCAATCCAGGACGCGCGGCGGCGGTTCGATGCGGCACCGCCGAGCGGCGGGACGAACCTCAAGTCCGCTTGATCGGAATGGCGCCGAGGAAATCGCGCTTGCCGATCTCGGCGCCGGCGTGACGCACGATGGCGTAAGCCGCCGTGGCGTGGAAATAGAAATTCGGCAGCACGAAGTGATTGAGATAATCGTCGCCCTTCATCTGCCCCTTGCCGCCGCCGAGCGGAAACGTGATCTCGCGGTCGGCTGAGGCGTCGATCGCCTTGGCGTCGAGCGTCTTCAGGAAGGCGACGGTCCTGGCGATGCGCTCCTTGAGCTGGGCGATCGTGGTCTCGGTGTCCTCGAATTTCGGCGGCTCGACGCCGGCAAGGCGCGCCGCGCCGTTCTTGGCCTGATCGCAGGCGACCTGCACCTGGCGGGTGAGCGCGAACATGTCGGGCGCAAGGCGCATGGCGAGCAGCACCGCCGGCTCGAATTTCTTGGCGCCGGCGTGCGCCTCGGCCTTGTCGAGCACGGCGGAGAGCGCGTTGAGCACGGTCTCGAAGACGGGAATGGATGCTTTGTACATCGATTGTGGCATGGACGTATCCCCTTTGTGGTCGAAGCGTTTGCAGCGAGTTCACAGAATAAAGCGCGACAGGTCGGCGTTCTTGGCGAGGTCGCCGATGTGCTTCTCGACGTAAGCGGCGTCGATCTTCACCGTCTCGCCGGAGCGGTCGGTGGCGGCGAAGGAGACCTCGTCGAGCACGCGCTCCATCACCGTCTGCAGGCGGCGCGCGCCGATATTCTCGATCGCGGAATTCACCGCCACCGCGATGTCGGCAATGGCGTCGATGGCGTCTTCGCCGAAATCGAGCGTCACGCCTTCGGTCTTCAGCAACGCCACATATTGCTTGATCAGCGAGGCTTCCGGTTCGGTGAGGATGCGGCGGAAGTCGTCGCGGGTGAGCGCCTTCAACTCGACGCGGATCGGCAGCCGCCCCTGCAATTCCGGCAGCAGGTCGGATGGCTTGGAAATGTGAAAGGCGCCGGAAGCGATGAACAGGATGTGGTCGGTCTTCACCGGGCCGTGCTTGGTATTGACCGTGGTGCCCTCGATCAGCGGCAGCAGGTCGCGCTGTACGCCTTCGCGCGAGACGTCGGCGCCCATGCGCCCCTCGCGCCCGGCGATCTTGTCGATCTCGTCGAGGAAGACGATGCCGTTCTGCTCGGCGACCCGGATCGATTCCTGCACCAGTTGCTCGTTGTCGAGCAGCTTGTCGGACTCCTCGTTGATCAGGATGCCGTGCGAATCGCGCACGGTGACGCGGCGGGTCTTGCTGCGGCCGCCGCCGAGCTTGCTGAAGATGTCGCCGATGGAGATGGCGCCCATCTGCGCGCCGGGCATGCCGGGGATTTCGAACATCGGCATGCCGGAGGAGCCGGCCTGCACCTCGATCTCGATTTCCTTGTCGTCGAGCTCGCCGGCGCGCAGCTTGCGGCGAAAGCTTTCGCGCGTCGCCGGCGAGGCACCGGAGCCGACCAGGGCATCGACGACGCGCTCCTCGGCGGCAAGTTCGGCGCGCGCCTGCACGTCCTTGCGCTTTTTCTCGCGGGTGAGCGCAATGGAAATCTCGACCAGATCGCGCACGATCTGCTCGACGTCGCGGCCGACATAGCCGACCTCGGTGAACTTGGTGGCCTCGACCTTGAGAAACGGCGCGCCGGCGAGTTTGGCGAGGCGCCGGGAGATCTCGGTCTTGCCCACGCCGGTCGGCCCCATCATGAGAATGTTCTTCGGCAGCACTTCCTCGCGCAGCTTGTCGTCGAGCTGCAGCCGCCGCCAGCGATTGCGCAGCGCGATGGCAACGGCGCGCTTGGCGTCGCCCTGGCCGACGATGAAGCGGTCGAGTTCGGAAACGATTTCGCGAGGGGAGAAGTCGGTCATGCGTGGTGCTTCCAGGGCCCCCCTCATCCTTCGAGACGCCCTCGCTGCGCTCGGGCTCCTCAGGATGAGGCGAGAGAGGCCCTCATGGTGAGGAGCCGCGCGTTAGCGCGGCGTCTCGAACCATGAGAGCATTGGTCATCCTTTCAAACTCTCGATGGTCACGTTGCGGTTGGTGTAGACGCAGATATCGGCGGCGATATCGAGCGACTTCTTCACGATCGCTTCCGCGTCGAGCGGCCCGTCGAGCAACGCGCGGGCGGCGGCGAGCGCATAATTGCCGCCGGAGCCGATGCCGGCGACGCCGGCCTCGGGCTCGAGCACATCGCCGGTGCCGGTCAGCACCAGCGACACCTTGGCGTCGGCGACGATCATCATGGCTTCGAGCCGGCGCAGGTAACGGTCGGTGCGCCAGTCCTTGGCCAGCTCGACCGCGGCGCGCAGCAATTGCCCCGGATATTGCTCGAGCTTCGATTCCAGCCGCTCGAACAGCGTGAAGGCGTCGGCGGTGGCGCCGGCAAAGCCGCCAATCACGTCACCTTTGCCGAGGCGGCGCACTTTCTTGGCGTTGGCCTTGATGATGGTCTGCCCGACGGTGACCTGGCCGTCGCCGCCAATGACCACCGTACCGCCCTTGCGGACGGTGAGGATGGTGGTGCCGTGCCAGAGATCGGGGGAGGAATTCTGCATGCCGCAGGTGATGTAGGCCGTTGCCGGACAGGATTCAATCGCCGCTCAAAATGCGCTGGCTTTGGCGCCCTCGACATAGTGCTTGAGGTATTGACCGACAAAATCGTGGCCGACGAAGCGCTGGTAGGCGTCGGCAAGCTTGCGCGTGACCGGACCCCAGACTTGGCCTGGCGGGCCGATGGCGACGCCGTTCACCGTCACAACCGGGCAAATGCACAGCGAGGTCGAGGTGAGGAAGACTTCATCCGCCGTGTAGGCGTCGTAGAGGTCGAGGTCGGCCTCGTGCACCGTCAGTCCCATCTCGCGCGCCAGATCGATGACGGTCTGCCGGCTCACGCCCGGCAGCACGAATTTCTCCCGCGGCGTAAGAATGTCGTCGCCGCGTACGATGAAGATGTTGGAGCCGAGCCCTTCGGCGAGGTTGCCGTTGATGTCGAGCAGCACCGCCCAGGCTTCGGGATCGACGCTCTGCACTTCCTGATCGGCGACGATGAGGTTCAGGTAGTTGTGCGTCTTGGCGCGTGGCGTCAGCGATTCGGGCGGCACGCGGCGCTGCGACGGCACGATGACGCGAATGCCTTCCTTGAACAGCTTGGCGCGCTGGACGAGCGGCAGCGGCGCGCATTCGAGCACGACGTTGGGGCCGTGGTAGTCGAGATTGTCGCCGGGAATTTCCTTGACGCCACGGCTGATGCGCTGGCCGACCCAGTAGTCGTCGTCGGGGCCGAGCAGGTGGCGGTTGCGCTCGAACAGCTCCTCGGTCAGCGCGCACATCCGCTGCGGCCCGAAGCCGGGATCGATGCGCAGGTATTTGAGCGAGCGATAGAGCCGCTCGACGTGCTCCTTCACCTTGAACAGCCGGTGGCCGAAGCTGCGGGTCATGTCGAAACAGCCGTCGCCATAGACCCAGCTGCGGTCGCGGAAGGGAATGCGCACCTCCCGCTCCGGCATGAATTGCCCGTTGAACCAGGCCAGTCTTTCGTTGGTGCGCGCCGGCATTGAAACCCCCGGGAAAGCCTCGATTAACTAAAGCCTAGATGAGCCGCCGCCGCCAAGGCCAGCGCCCGAGTGGCGAATCCGGTAAACCCCTGATAAAAGGCCCGCATCTTGAAGGATGCAGGCCATGCGCAAGGGCGCGGTGAAACGTAAGACGAAGGAAACCGACGTCGAGGTCGAAGTCGATCTCGACGGGCAGGGGCGTTCGTCGGTCGCGACCGGCATCGGTTTCCTCGACCACATGCTCGATCTGCTGGCGCGGCACTCGCGCATCGACATCACGGTCAAGGCCAAGGGCGACCTGCACATCGACCACCACCACACCACCGAGGACGTCGGCATCGCGCTCGGCCAGGCGGTGAAGCAGGCGCTCGGCGACATGAAGGGCATCACCCGTTACGCCAATGTCGAGGTGCCGATGGACGAGGCGCTGACCCGCGTCGCCATCGACATTTCCGGGCGGCCGTTCCTGGTGTTCAAGGCCGAGTTCGTGCGCGACAAGGTCGGCACCTTCGACACCGAGCTGGTGCAGGAATGGTTCCAGGCCTTCGCCATGAATTCCGGCATCACGCTGCACGCGCAGACCTTGTA
>DATJYA010000274.1:0-4471 GCA_035499835.1 Pseudolabrys sp. | reverse complement strand
GGGCCTTCCCAGTTGCCCCAGCAGACGTGGAGGCGCACGCGGTCGCGCGGGATGCCTTCGATGCCGGCATTGATGGCGGCGACGTGCTTTTCGACGCACTTGACGAAGGCGGCATCGTCGAGGTCGCGGTACATCATGACGCGATCCATGGCGAGATCCGGCGCATCGATCTGCAGGATCAGCCCGGCTTTGTGAATCGCCTGATATTCGTTCTTCATCTCGCGCGCGATGGCGTCGAGATAGTCGTCGTGGCTCTTGTAATAGGCGTTGAGCATCGTCGTCGAAATGATGCCGGGCGAGGGCGCAGTCATGAATCGCTCGGAGAAAGCGCCGAGCTCGTCGGCAATCCGATTGAAGCCCTGCGTCTCCTCGGTGATCGGCTTCATGTCCTTATAGTGGATGTCGGCTTGCGCTTCCGGCGCCCCCTGCTGGCTCTTCGCCGAGCTTGGAAAGCGCCGCATCAGGTAGGACAGTAACTCGGGAAATTCCTCGAACTCGCGGCCGCGGCGGCGCTTCGACACGCCGGCAAAACCGGTCATGCGCTGCGGCACATAGGTCTGGAACGAGATGCGGCGCTGCTCGCCGTCGTTGCCGATGTCGATGCCGGCATCCATCTGCTTCTTGACGACATAGCGAACCGCGCCGTCCATCTCCGCGGCCAGCTCCTTTGGATCGAAGGATTTGCCTTCCTCCTGCGCCATCAGCAGGTCGGACAGTCTGTCGTTGCGCGGCAGGCTGCCGACGTGGGTGGTGAGGATGCGGTTGCGGCTGAACAACATTGGGTGCACTCCCTGGATGAGTCATGGCCGGGCATAGCCGTTCGAAGAACGGCGTTCTTTCTATGCCTCGGCCATCTCGCTTACGGGCGCAGCGCCTTCCTGATCGGAATGGCCGGCATAAGGCCAGCCATGACGTCGGAAATATCGTGCGCTTGGCAGCGGATTGTTTGAAGGAGCATAATACGCATCGTTCCGGGAGGAAAAACAATGGCCATCGCGGAAACGCGGGGCGAGGCGCCGGGCGCGCATGGCGCTGTGGGCCACAACCCACAAGTCCCGCGCGAATACAACTTCGCCGCCGATGTGCTGCAGAGCAATCTCGCCGCCGGCCGCGCCGGAAAGCCGGCCTATATCGATGCGCGCGGCACGCTCACCTATGGCCAGCTCGCCGAACGCGTCGCGCGGTTTGGCGCGGCGCTGCGCGGCCTCGGCATCCGGCGCGAGGAGCGCGTGCTGCTGGCGCTCACCGACACCGTCGACTGGCCGACTGCGTTTCTCGGCTGCCTGAAAGCCGGCATCATCGCCGTGCCGGTGAACACGCTGCTCACCGAGGACGACTACCGCTTCATGCTCGCCGACAGCCGCGCCAAGTGCCTGGTGGTGTCGGAAGTGCTGTTCCCAAAATTTGCAGATCTGATCGAGGATTGTCCCGATCTCGAGCACGTCATCGTCTCCGGCGATAATCCGCAAAATCTTGACGCAAAAGGCTATCGCCTGTTCGCGGACGTGATCGGCGCCGACGAGCCCGAGGATTACACCGCGCCGACCACCGCCGACGACATGGCCTTCTGGCTCTACACTTCGGGTTCGACCGGCAAGCCGAAAGGCGCGGTGCATGTGCATGCGAGCCTGAAACTCACCGCCGATCTCTACGGCACGCCGGTCGCCGGCCTGAAGGAAAGCGACGTCTGCTATTCGGTGGCGAAACTGTTTTTTGCCTATGGCCTCGGCAACGCCATGACCTTTC
Organism: Pseudolabrys sp.; assembly: GCA_035499835.1. Lineage (GTDB taxonomy): Bacteria > Pseudomonadota > Alphaproteobacteria > Rhizobiales > Xanthobacteraceae > Pseudolabrys. The sequence continues at coordinate 2,725 of DATJYA010000274.1, read as the reverse complement.
CCATGTCGGTCGGCGCCACCACGGTGCTGCTCGGCGAGCGGCCGACGCCGGACAGCGTCGCCGCGCTGCTGCGCAAGCATCCGGTTACGGTCTTCTTCGCCGTGCCGACGTTCTACGCCGCGTTCCTCAGCAGTCCGGCGGCGCCGGCAAAGAGCGAGGTGAAGATCCGCCGCTGCATCTCCGCCGGCGAGGCGCTGCCGGAGCAGATCGCGCGCAAATGGATGGAACGTTACGGCGTGGAGATTTCCGACGGCCTCGGCACCACCGAGATGCTGCACATTTATCTGACCAACGCGCCGGGCGCGACCAAGTATGGCACCACGGGCCGCGCGGTGCCCGGTTACGACATCAAGCTCGTCGGCGAGGACGGCAAGGAGGTCAAGCAGGGCGAGATGGGCGAGCTTTATGTACGCGGGCCGACCAGCGCCATCATGTACTGGAACAATCGCGAGAAGTCGCGCTCGACCTTCCAGGGCGAATGGACGCGCTCGGGCGACAAATACATCGAAGATGCCGATGGCTATTACGTCTGCTGCGGCCGCGCCGACGACATGCTGAAGGTCTCCGGCATGTATGTCTCGCCCTTCGAGGTCGAGGCGGTGCTGTCCTCGCATCCGGACGTGCTCGAAGCTGCGGTGGTCGGCTGGAACGATGAGCAGAAGCTCATCAAGCCGCGCGCCTTTGTCGTGCTCAAGCAGCCGGAGAAGGCGAGCGATGCGCTGGCGCACGCGCTGCAGGAGCACGTCAAGGTCAAGCTCGCGCCCTACAAATATCCGCGCTGGATCGAATTTCGCAAGGAACTGCCGAAGACGGCGACCGGCAAGATCCAGCGCTTCAAGCTGCGCGCGGAGCAAAATTGATGCTCGCAACGGTCCACCTCCGCCTCATCCTGAGGAGCGCCGTAGGCCGCGTCTCGAAGGATGGAGCGGCCATGGTTCGCGACGCGCGCGTTGCGCGCTCCTCACCATGAGGCCGGGAGAGGTTGAATAGTTCGAAACTCGATATGCAACTCAGCGACTCCGGCTTTCTCTCCCTCGGCATGCAGCGTCTGGAATACCGCATGGTCGGGCCGCGGCCCGACGCCGCGCCGACGCTTGTTTTGCTGCACGAAGGCCTCGGCTGCGTCGGCCGGTGGGACGAATTTCCTGAGCGGCTCGCAAGAGCGACCGGCTGCGGCGTCTTCGTCTATTCGCGCGCCGGCTACGGACAGTCTTCGCCGGTCGCGCTGCCGCGGCCATTGAGCTACATGCACGACGAGGCGCGCGAGACGCTGCCGCAATTGCTCGACGCCGTCGGCTTTCGTCACGGTCTGCTGATCGGCCACAGCGACGGCGCCTCCATCGCCGCGATCTATGCCGGCAGCCACCAGGATCACCGCGTCGGCGGCCTGGTGCTGATCGCGCCGCATTTCTTTACCGAGGACATGGGCATCGCCTCCATCGTCGAGGCAAGGAAAGCCTACGAGACCGGCGATCTGCGCGCGCGGTTGTCGCGTTGGCACGCCGATGTCGACAATGCCTTCAGGGGCTGGAACGGCGCCTGGCTCGATCCGCAGTTCCGCAAGTGGGATATCAGCGAATTCCTCGCCTATATCCGCGTGCCGGTCCTGATCGTGCAGGGCGAGGGCGATCAATACGGCACGGTCGAGCAGATCGAAGCGGCAGAGCGGGAATGCTACTGCCCGGTCGAGGTCGCGCTGCTGCCCGGCGCCAGGCATTCGCCGCAGCGTGGGGCGCCCGAGGCGACGCTCAAGGCCATCGCCGACTTTGTCGCCCGTGATCTCAAAGCGAATGAGTGGGTTAAGGCGGCGTGACCCGCCTCATCCTGAGGAGCATCGCGTAGCGATGCGTCTCGAAGGACGAGGCGGCCTCATGATTCGAGCGCGCAGCTTCGCTGCGCTCCTCACCATGAGGCTAAGAGTTACTCCGCCGCCTGCCTGGCGGCGCTGCCATGCGCGGAGATGAGATAATCCATCGCCGCCTGCGCGCCGCCTTTCTTGTGCGGCACGCCGGCGATCGCCAGCGACATTTCGACGGCCGACAGCGCGCCCATCAGCATGGTGTCGTTGATGTCGCCGAGATGACCGATGCGGAAATAACGGCCGGCCAGCGCGCCGAAGCTGGAGCCGAACGAGATATTGAAGTGCTCGAGCGCCAGCGCGCGGAAGGCGTCGGCATTGTGCCCTTCCGGCAGGATCGCCGTCGTCAGCGTCGGCGAGTAGAACTTGGGATCGCGGCAGACGATATCGAGACCCCAGGCTTTCACCGCGCGGCGGCTCGCTTCCGCCAGACGATCGTGGCGGGCGAAGACGTTGTCGAGGCCTTCCTCATGCAGCATCTCGATCGACACGGCGAGGCCCTGCAGCATCTGCGTCGCCGGCGTGTAGGGGAAGAAGCCGACCTTGTTCATGGTCAGCATGTCGTCCCACGACCAGAACGACTTCGGCAGCTTGGCGGTCTTGCTCGCCGCGAGTGCCTTGTCGCTTATCGCGTTGAACGACATGCCCGGCGGCAGCATCAGGCCCTTCTGCGCGCCGCCGACGGTGACGTCGACACCCCATTCGTCGTGCCGGTAATCGGTCGAGGCCAGCGAGGAAATCGTGTCGACCATCAGCAGCGCCGGATGGCCGGCGCGGTCGACCGCCTTGCGCACGTCGGCAACCGACGACAGACAGCCGGTCGAGGTCTCGTTGTGCAGGAAGCAGACCGCCTTGATTTCGTGCTTC
>DATJYA010000273.1:0-2682 GCA_035499835.1 Pseudolabrys sp. | reverse complement strand
GCGGACACCGCAAGCAGGTCGTGGCCGTCGAAGGTGAGCCGGCCGGCGCTGACCTCGCCGGGGAAGGGCACCAGCCCCATCAGCGCCAGCATGGCGAGGCTCTTGCCGGAGCCGGATTCGCCGACGATGCCGAGAACCTCGCCCTGTTCGACAGTGAGCGAAAGGCCGTCGACCGCGCGCAGGGGGCCCGCGGTTGAGGGAAATTCGACGATGAGGTTCTCGATCTCCAGCGCCGCCATGGGATCACTGCTTGAGCTTGGGGTCGAGCGCGTCGCGCAGACCGTCGCCGAACAGATTGAAGGCAAGCACGGTGATCAGGATCATCAGGCCGGGAAAGGTCACCACCCACCAGGCGCGCAGGATGAATTCGCGCGCGTCGGCGAGCATGGTGCCCCATTCCGGCGTCGGCGGCTGCGCGCCGAGGCCGAGAAAGCCGAGCGCAGCGGCATCGAGGATGGCGGTGGATATGCCGAGCGTCGCCTGCACGATCAGCGGCGCGGCGCAATTGGGCAGCACCTCCTTGACCATCAGCCGCAGGCTGCCGGCGCCGCTGACCCTGGCGGCGGTGACGTAATCCTTCGAGACCTCGGTAATGACGGCGGCGCGGGCGATGCGGACATAGTGCGGCAACAGCACGATGGCGACCGCGAGCATGGCGTTGACGACGCCGGGGCCGAGGATGGCGACGATCACGATCGCCAGCAGCAGGCTGGGCAGCGTCAGGATGATATCCATCAGCCGCATGATCGCGATTTCGAGCAGCCCGCGGAAATAGCCGGCGATGAGGCCGAGTGCGGTGCCGATCAGGATCGACAGCGCCACCACGGAGGCTCCGATCAGGAGCGACAGCCGGGCGCCGTAAATGAGCCGCGACAAGAGATCGCGGCCGATCGGATCGGTGCCCAGCGGATGCGCCAGCGACCCGCCGGCCTGCCAGAACGGTGGCTTGAGGAAATCGCCGTCGTTGGTGAGCGTCGGCGAATAGGGTGCGATGACGGTGGCGGTCGCAGCAATGAACAGCAGCGCGACGATGACGGCGAGGCCGATCACGGCGCCGTGGTTGCGTGAGAAGTCGGCGTAGAACTCGCGAACGGGGTGCGGAGGCTCGGCGACTGCATGAATGGCGATCGGCGCCTCGAGGGTCTCGCTGCTCATCGCGCGTGCCGGATGCGGGGATTGATGAAGCCATAGGTGACGTCCACCAGCAGATTGACCGTCATGATGATGGCGCCGATCAGCAACGTGCCGCCTTGCAGCACCGGATAGTCGCGGCGGCTGATGCCTTCGATCAGCCAGTGGCCGACGCCGGGCCAGGAAAAGATCGTCTCGGTGAGGATGGCGCCGGTGAACAGCACGCCGACCTGCAGGCCGATCACCGTCACGACCGGGATCAGCGCGTTGCGAAAGGCATGCACGGCGATGACGCGGAAATTCGACAGGCCCTTGGCGCGGGCGGTGCGGATGTAATCCTCGCCGAGCACCTCCAGCATCGCCGAACGCGTCATCCGCGCGATCACGGCGAGCGGGATGGTGCCGAGCACGATCGCCGGCAGGATGAGATGCGAGAGCGCCGAGCGGAAGGCCGCGGTGTCGCCGGCGAGCAGCGTGTCGATGAGCAGAAAGCCGGTCTTCGGCTCGATGAAATAGAGAACGGCGATGCGGCCCGACACCGGCGTCCAGCCGAGTTGCACCGAAAACAGCAGGATCAGCAGCAGGCCCCACCAGAAGATCGGCATCGAATAGCCGGTGAGCGACAGCCCCATGACGCCGTGATCGAAGATCGAATTGCGCCGCACCGCCGCGATGACCCCGGCCGGCAGGCCGATGCAGAGCGCGAACAGGATGGCGCAGACGGAGAGTTCCATCGTCGCCGGAAACAAGGTGGCGAATTCGTCGACGACCGGCTTGTGGGTGGCGATCGAGCGTCCGAGGTCGCCGTGGACGAGCCGCAGCAGGTAATAGCCGTACTGGACAATGACCGGGCGGTCGAAGCCGTATTCGTGGCGCAGGCTTTCGTGCAGCGCCTGGTCGATGCCGTGCTCGCCGGCCATGGTCTCGATCGGGTCGCCGGGAATGAGGCGCACGAGCACGAATACGAGCAGCGTTATCCCGATGAAGGTCGGAACGATCAGGCTGACGCGCGTGAGCAGGAAACGCAGCATTGCGGGCGAAAGCGGAGCGGCGCCTGGCCGCTCCGCTCAACGCTTATTGGATGTCGACGCCGTAGAAGGTGTGGCGGCCGAACGGGCTCAGCTTGAAGCCGACGACTTCCTTGCGCACGGGCTTGAGCTGCACCGAATGGGCGATGGTGAACCAGGGCGCCTGCTGCTTGAAGATCACCTGCGCCTGCTCGTAAAGCGTGGTGCGCTCGGCCTGATCGCTGACGTGCTTGGCCTTCTGCACCAGATCCTCGAACGGCTGGTAGCAGAACTTGGCGATGTTGGAGCCGTTGGTCTTGGCGGAATCGCAGCCGAGCAGCGTATTCAGGAAGTTGTCGGGATCGCCGTTGTCGCCGGTCCAGCCGAGCTGCGCCATCTGGTGCTCGCCGGCCTGCGCGCGCTTGCGGTATTCGCCCCACTCGAAGGTCTTGATCTCGGCCTTGACCCCGATCTTGGCGAGGTCGGCCTGCATCAATTCGGCGATGCGCTTGGCGTTCGGGTTATAGGGCCGCTGCACCGGCAT
>DATJYA010000272.1:0-3006 GCA_035499835.1 Pseudolabrys sp. | reverse complement strand
GAAGATCCGGTTGGGCAGGCCGCAAAGCGGGTCGTGCATGGCGAGATGACGCAGCCGCGATTCGCCGGCGGCAATCGCCACGGCGGTGCGCCGCATGTAGCGCAACACGAAAGCGGCAAGCAGCGCAAAGCCGGCGAGCGCCACGGTGACGAAGGGGACGACGCTGCTGACGATCTCGGCGCCCGGCTGCCGCGGCCTCCAGGCAAAATGCGCAATGGCGCGGCCGCGCGGATCGCTCAGCGTATAGACGTAGTCGCCCTCCGCCGTTTCCTCGTCGCCGAGCTTGCGCAAATGCGTCAGCCGCAGCCGCGAGGCAATGTCGGCAAGCACGTCGTTGTCGATGAATTTCACCGACAGGATGAGCGGTGCCGCATTGTCGAGCGTTGGCGGAATATCGGCGAGCGGGCCGACCGCGGCGGCGGCGATGATGGCCGGCCGATGCAGGAATTCGCGGATCACGGCGGCGTCGGGATGCGCGCCGCTGGTGGCCGTGTTGGCCTCGTCGAGGCCGAGCACGGACGGCAAATCGGCGGCGCGGCCGCGCATATAGTCGAGCAGGCCGGCGAAATCGACGCGCGTCTGGTTGAACCAGGCCGTATCCGCGGACCGGCCAGAGGACATCGGCAGCAGCAGATGGTCGCCGCCGTCGAGGATCAGCACATAGTCGTGCTGGAAATTCTGCTCGAGCGGGAGCCCGATATGCTGCTCAGCCCAGGCGCGGTCGAAACCGCTGCGGATATGCTCGACCGCTTCTTCCGAATGGGCAACGCTGTCCACCTCGCGCAACACGCGCTCGCCATGATTGATCAGCGCGCGCGAGAACAGCGTCTTCTCATGCTCGACCGCCACCTCGTCGGCGCGCTCGGCCGAGGAAAGCACAGCGACAACGATGCAGACGATGGCGATCGCAACGATGGCGCCAATCGGGACAACGACGCTCAAACGCGCGCGATCCCAGCTGGTGTAGTTGCGCTCGGTCTGTGCTTGCGACCGACCCGATACCGCCGCCGTCTTGTCCCTTAACACGTCGTACCCGCAAGGTTTTTCGGCGCGGGACGCTATTAGGGAAAGCTTGCCATTTCGCTTTCGTTCGCCGGTTTGGCGCCGAGCGCCGCCGCCAAAAGCGGCAATTCGCCCGGTTGTGTTAACCGAAGGTAAACGGGAACTTCAGGCGGGGGTGCGATAGGGCGGGCGGGGGATGGCGATATGGGCCGCGCGCAGCGCCGCCGACCAACGTTCGCGCAAATCCTGGAAATAGGGTTCGCCGGGCTCGATGCGGTAATTCACCTCGGGACTGCAGGTATCGCGGCGGGCCACCAGCAGGTCGATGGGCAAGCCGACGCCGAGATTGGAGCGCATCGTCGAATCCATGGAGATCAGGCCGAGCTTGAGCGCGTCATAGAGATCGGTCTCGAAACTGATGCCGCGATCGAGCACTGGCTTGCCGTATTTGTGCTCGCCGATCTGCAGATAAGGCGTGTCGGTCGTGCATTCGATGAAATTGCCCGCTGAATAGATCATGAACAGGCGCAAGCGTCCGCCCTTGATCTGTCCGCCGAACAGGAATGCAACGTCGTGGTCGATTTCGGCGGCATCGAGCGCCTTGCCTTCCTGGGCCTGCACGTTGCGGATCGTGCGGCCGATGCGCTGCGCCGCCTGAAACATGGTCGGGGCGTTCATCAGCGTCTCACGTTCGCCTGTTTCCGGATTGTCGACGCCCTCGGTCAGCGTCGAGCGCACGGTCTGGCTCAGCGACAGGTTGCCGGAGGAGGCAAGCGCCATGATGCGCTCGCCGGGCTGCGTGTAGACGTGCAGCTTGCGAAACGTGGAGACGTTATCAAGGCCGGCATTGGTGCGCGTGTCGGCAATCATCACTAGGCCTTCGCGCACGAGAATTCCGCAGCAATATGTCATGGCTTTCTGGTCTTTCTGGGGGCGGTCTCGGCAAAATTATAGCGACGCCAGCCCGCGGCGGGCAAATATGACATTCATGTTTGCGACTGCTGGCGCGCTTGCGCGACCTGCACCGCGACCGTCATCGTCTCGCCGCTGCCGCCAAAACGTGTGCCGCGCACCGGCGCCGCGCCGAAATAGTCGAGACCGACCGCGACCCGCACATGGGCGTCGGTCGCGCAGATCTTGTTGGCGGGGTCGAAGCCGACCCAGCCGAGGCCGTCGATGTGAGCCTCCGCCCAGGCGTGGCCCGCGTCCTGCGCCGTCACGCCGTCGTCACGATAGAAATGCCCGCCGACATAGCGCGCCGGAATGCCGAGCTGGCGCGCCGCGGCGATGTAGATATGCGTGAGATCCTGGCAGACGCCGCAGCGCATCTTGAATGCCTCCGCTGCCGTCGTCGCGGCGTGGGTCGGGTCGGCGTCATAGGCGATTTCGCGATGAACTTCGCGCAGCAGGTCGTGCAGCAGCGACAAGGTGTCGCCGCCGCCGCCGGCGCGGGTGGCCTCGGCGAAATCGATGATCGCGGAATCGGGCTGCGTCAGCTCGGTCTCGCGCAGGAACAGCGCCGGAGGAAACCGCTCGACGGTGCCGGTAACCACGCCGCTTGTATCCTGCGTATCCACTTCGCCGTCGACCGCAATCGACAACTGCCTGAACGGGCCGTCCGCCGTGAAAGAATGCGTAAAGTTGCCGAAAGCATCCTCGTGCTGGTGCAGCTCGCAATCCTGCGACAAATCGATGCGCCAGTTCACCACATACAGGCTGTTGTGATTGCGCGGCGTGAGCCGGAGCATCTGCGTCACGGTCTTCGGCGGCGCGTCGTAGTGGTAGGTGGTGGCGTGGGAAATCCGGATGCGCATGATGCTTCGATGTCTGTCACGCCCGGCCTCGCGCCGGGCAACCGCGTCCTAGTCGGCGGCGGCAGCAATTAAGCAAGACGGAGATGGCCGGGACAAGCCCGGCCATGACGGTTCGCATTATAGCAGGAATTGCTCGGTGATGGCGGCGCCGACGCGGTTATTTTCGGTAATGAATTCGTCGATATATTCG
>DATJYA010000271.1:0-6203 GCA_035499835.1 Pseudolabrys sp. | reverse complement strand
GTGGACCGCGGCGCATTACAAGATTCCGCTGCTCATCGTTGTCGCCAACAACCGATCCTTCTTCAACGACGAGCTGCACCAGGAGCGCGTCGCGCGGCAGCGCAACCGCCCGGTGGAGAACCGCTGGGTCGGCCAGCGCATCTCCGAGCCCGACATCGACATTGCCGCCATCGCCCGCGCGCAAGGGGCGCAAGGCTTCGGCCCGGTGGGTGCCATCGCCGACCTCGCCCCGACGTTTGCCAAGGCGATCGCCGCCGTGGATGCGGGCGCCGTCGCCGTCGTCGATGTGCGCGTCGAACCCGGCTACACCGCCGCCATGACCGCGGTGATGACGCGCAAGAGCGATTAGCGCCCAATGCCGGCCGCGCCGCGCCAGCGAGACGACGCCATCCTGGCGGTGAGCGATATCGTCGTGCGCTACGAGACGGCGGAAGGCCCGGTCGTCGCCGTTGACGATGTATCGTTCACGGTGAACCGCGGCGAGTTTCTTTCCGTCATCGGACCCTCCGGCTGCGGCAAGTCGACGCTGTTCAACGTCATCGGCGGGCTGCTCGGCCAGCATCAGGGCACGGTGACGGTCGCCGGCGAAACCATCACCAGCCCGCACAAGTCGATCGGCATGGTGTTTCAGGAGGAGTCGACGTTTCCCTGGCGCACGGTGAGCGACAATGTCGCCTTCCCGCTCGAACTGGTCGGCATGGAACGCGGCAAGCGCGGCGAGTTGGCGCGGCATTTCATTTCATTGGTCGGTCTCGACGGCTTCGAGAACCGCTATCCGGGCGAGTTGTCCGGCGGCATGCGCCAGCGAGTGTCGCTTGCGCGCACGCTCGCCTCCGAGCCGAAGATCCTGCTGATGGACGAGCCCTTTGCCGCGCTCGATGAGCAGACGCGGCTGCTGCTCGGCGACAAGGTGCTGCAGATCCAGCAGGCGCTGCAGCAGACCACGCTTTTGATCACCCACAACATCACCGAGGCGGTGCAGATGTCCGATCGCATCCTGGTGATGACCTACCGGCCCGGCAAGGTGAAGCGCATCGTCGATATCGACCTGCCGCGCCCGCGCACCTCCGCCATCGTCAGCAGCGAAGCCTTCGGCCGTTACGTCGCCCAGATCTGGGCCGACCTGCGCGAGGAGGCAAGCCGCGGCATGAAGGACGAGGAAGCGCACGCGCTGCATCATCATGGGCCGGCACCATGACCGACGTTGCCGCAGCCCCGCGTCCAAGGTCCGGCAACGTCGCGCCGGCCGCCGTCGGCCTGGGCTCGGTCGTCGCCTTTCTGCTCGTGGCGGAAGGGTTGATCCGCGCCGGCGTCATCAGCCGCTACATCGTGCCGCCGCCCTCGGAGATCATCGGCAGCTTCTACCGCATCGTCACCGAGGAACACGTCTTCGCCCGCTTCCTGCTCACCGCCGGCGAATGCCTGGCCGCGAGCCTGATGCTGACGGTTGCCGGGATCGCCATCGGCGTGGCGATGCAGCGCATCAGGCTGCTGCAGCAGGCTTGCGAGACCTGGGTCGCGGCGCTCGCCTCGGCGCCGTTCGTGCTGATGTATCCGCTGTTCATGGTGATTTTCGGCCGCAATGTCTGGACCATCATCATCATGGGTTTCGTCTCCGGCCTGCCGCCGGTAATCCTCAAAACCATCGAGGGCATCGCCGGTACGCGCAAGGTGCTGATCGATGTCGGCCGCAGCTTCAATCTCACCGGCTCGCAGCAGTTCTGGAAGATCCAGTTTCCCGCGGCCTTGCCGACGATCTTCGTCGGCTTGCGCCTTGGATTGATCTTCGCGCTGATCAATATCGTCGGCACCGAATTCCTCATCAATTTCGGTGGGCTCGGCCAGCTCATCGAGGATCTGGCGGAACGCTACGATCTTAGCGGCACCTATGCCGCGATCTGCTTCGTGATTCTGGTCAGCGTGCTGTTCTTCATGGTGCTGGAAAAGGTCGAGCGATGGCTGCGACCGGTCGACTGACGCAAGGCGCGGTCCGCGCCCCGGCGGCAAGCGCGGTGACGCTGCTGCGCGCCGCCATTATTCTCGCGGTGCTGGCGGTGTGGGAATTTCTCGCCCATTCTGGCTGGCTCTACCGCGATGTCGTCCCCTCGCTGCTGTCGATCCTGCGCGCCCTCCTCGACTTGCTCGGGCACGCGAGCTTCTACCGCAATCTCGGCGTCACGCTCGCCGAGATCGGCGCCGCGATGCTGATCGGGGGGTTATCGGGAATTGCGGTCGGCATTCTGCTCGGCGCCAACCGTTTTCTCGCCAGAGCCTTCGAATCCTATCTCTATTATCTCGGACCGACGCCAAAGATCATCTTCTTCCCGGTCCTCATCATGTGGTTCGGCGTCGGCTCCGAATCCAAAGTCGCGCTCGGCACGCTGTCGTGCTTTTTCCCGGTGGCGCTCTCGGTCGCCGCCGGCATGCGTGCAATCGACAAGGTGCTGATCCGGGTCGGCGACAGTTTCCGCGCCTCGACCTGGCAGATGATCATGAAGATCTATCTGCCCGCAATGCGCCACCCCATTATCAACGGCGCGCGGCTCGGCCTCGGCGTGGCGCTGATCGGCGTGCTGCTCGCGGAAACCAAATTGTCGAGCGCCGGGATCGGCTTTCTCATCATCCAGGCCTATAGCGTGTTCGACATGCCGCGCATGTACGCCATGCTCATCGTGCTATTCGTGCTGGCGATCGGCGCCAACGCCCTCATCGGCCGCCTTGGCGGCCTCGACAGCATCAAGCGCGTCTAGCCGCTAGCCGCCGGGCGGGACGAAGCCGGCGTCCCTCCAGGCCGCGCGGTGCTCCGGCGCCGCCATGAATTTCACGAAGGCCGCGGCGGCATCGCCGCTGCCGGCGGTCGCGGCACCACCATAGACGATGGTGAGGTCGATGCCCGCCGGCAATGGGCCAACCACGTCCAATCCCTTGACCATGGCGACCTCGCTCGCCGGGTAGATGCCGATCTCGGCCTTGCCGTCGGCCACAACCTCGACGCCGCCATCAAGCGCCGGCTTGTGCATCGTCTTGTCGGCGATGGCGTCGGCGATGCCGAGCTCCTGCATCACCTTGCCCAGGTGCGTGCCGCTCGGCGTCTTGCCGGGTGTCGCGTGCACGATCGAGCGGGCGGCGAGCATCGCCGCGCGAAATTTCTCCTTGGTCGAGATATCCGGCTTCGGCGCGGCGGCCTTAACGACCACGCTGACGCCGAGATTGCCGAAGACCGCGCGCGCGTCGGCACGCAGCTTGCCGGCCTTGGCGTAGGTATCGAGGATCGGCACCGGCAAGACCAGAACATCCGCCTTCTCGCCCGCCGCCAGCCTTGCATCGAGCGCGGCGGTGACTTCGAAGATGTAGTCGACCTTATGGCCGGTTTGCGCAATGAAGTTGGGCGTGAGCACGGCGAAGGCGCCTTGCGTCGCGCCGCCGCTGAACACGCGAATGGTCGATGCAGCGGCCACGCGTTTACAGCTTGTAGGTTTCGAAGGTCGCGGGATGAAACAGCTCCTCGACCTTGACCAGCCGCGCCGAAAGCCCCTGCGCGTGGTGATGGCGCAGGAACGTCTCCAAGGTCTTGCGGTTGGGCGCAACGCCATAAGACCAGAAATCGCGGCCCATCAGCGCCCGCGCTTCCATCAGCCGCTCCTCGACGAAAGGCAGCGTCACCTTGGTCGACGACGTGTCGGAAAGTTTCTCCAGCGCAATCGCCTTGGCGCGCTCGAAGGCCTTGAGCACGGCGGCCGGCAGCCACGGCTGCTTTTCGACGATCTCACGGCGCACGCCGATGATGTGCATGATCGGGAAAATGCCGGTGCGCTTGAAATAATCCTTGGCGGCGGCGACCGGATCGGCAAACAGCCAGCCGACATGTGGCGCGCCGCGCTCGAAGCAGGACGGCACCCGAGGGCCGATGAAGCCGTCGATCTCGCCCGCCTCCAGCATCGCGGACAGCGTGCGCCCTTCCGGCGCGTTCTCCAGCCTGACATCCTTGGGCAGCGTGATCGCGATCTTCTCCGGCCGGCCGGCCTCTTCCAGGCCGCCGCGGATCCAGTGGATATCCGACGGTTTGACGCCGTGGTCATCCTCAAGGAGGGCGCGCGCCCAGACATTCGCGGTGAGCTGATATTCCGGCACGCCGATCTTTCTGCCCTTGAGGTCGGCCGGCGTCCTGATGCGGTCGGTGCGCACATAGATCGAGGTGTGGCGGAAGGCGCGCGAAACGAATGCCGGCACGCCGACATAGGGGCAGTCGCGCTGCGCCGTTTTCACCGTGAAGCTCGACAGCGACAGTTCGCAAATATCGAATTCGGCATGGCGAAAGGCGCGGAAGAAGATTTCCTCCGGATCGAGCGCCATGAACACCGGATCGACGCCGTCGATCGCGACCTGACCGTCGGTCAGCGGCCGCGTGCGGTCATAGTCGCGGACGGCGACGGAAAGATTGAGCCTGGCCATGAGTGCCCCGGTTTGCGAACGATCCGGGCGCAGTCATAGGCGAAACGACGTGGTTAGCAAAGCCCGCTCGTCGGCGTGCGAGACTTAGCTCGGCTGCGCCCTGAGGAAATCGCGGAAGCTGCCGTTCTCGTAGGCCTTGTCGCGGACGAAGCGGAACATGGCGAGAAAATCGTCGGGCCTGAGATAGCCTTGCGCGCGCGCCACCTCGCGCTGCGGTGGCGGCAACGTTTTCAACGTGGCCGCGCTTTCGCGGAAGAACTGGAAAGTCGGCGTATAACGCACGTTGTATTTCGCCGCCAAATCCTTCTCCCGCAGCACCGCGCCATCGAAGTCGGTCACCTCGAGCGATCCGATGATGTTGAGCTGGGTGACCTCGAAATTCGCCTTGATGTAGTCGGCGATGCGCGGCTGCGCGAAATTGACGAAATGCGTCTCCTTGCAATACGGGCAGCCCTTGAGCTCCCACATGATGGCAAAGCGCTTGCCCTCCGCATGCGCGGTTTCGAGATCGTCGGCGAGATTGAGGAAGCTTTGCAGAAACCACGGCTCGCGGTAGAGCCCGTCGCCGGTCAGCGTCGGCTCGGCGCGCGCTGGTGCGGCCGCGAGCGCACTTGAGGCCGCGGCCCCGAGCAAAAGGTTTCGGCGCGTCATCGGCATGAACGAAGCTCTCCTAGCGACCGGGAAACCATGCCGCCAAACTTGCGGTGCCCGACCGGCGCCGTACATATAACATCTGTCCTGTCGCTTCGCCTCACGGTCCAGTGAATGGTCATGCCCGACAGCATTGTGCGCACCGCATTCCTCGGCATCGTCTTGATTGCCGCCGGGGCCAACTCCGCCGCCTTGGCCGACGATCTTGCCGATTTCAATGCCGCGGCGGAACAGATGGAAAGCCACAACCGCGTGGCAATCGGCTATCTGCGCACCGACAATGTCGACCTCGCCTCCGTGGAGATCGATCGCCTGCGCGACGCCTGGACAAAGTTGAACGACCAGTTTGCCGGCAAATGGCCGCCCGCGTTCAAAGACACCGCCTATTCCGTAATGGTGCGCACCGACATCAGCCTGCGGCTGGTCACGGCCGATATGCTGCTCAAATCCAGCCACATCGAGGGCGCGCGGCAGTCGCTGACAGCCGTGCGAAAAGACCTTTACGATTGGCGCAGGTCGGCCGGCATCGAGGTCCTGGCCGACTGCATATACGACGCCAACCTGCGCATGGACGCGCTCATGGCTTACGACGGACCCGGCCTCGACTTAAGCAAGGCGGATACGGCTTCCGGCCTTGCCGACAAGGCAGCGGCCTACGCCGGCGTGCTCGACCGCTGCGATGCCATGGCGGCCGCGGGCGTGCGCAACGACCCGGAATTTCGCCGGCTGGTGGACGGCGCCAGGGCGAGCATGAAATTTATTCCTCCGGCAATTGCCGAACACGATAGAGATCTTCTACACCGCGTGCTGATCGAGCTACGTTCGTTCGATAATCTGCTAGCGTTCCGTTTCGGCTAGTCCTGCCGCACGCGGCAATCGACACATTCAGCGAATGTGATATATTCTGGGGGCCACGGAACGGCAGGACGCGTTGGCCGACAAATGGAACTGCATCGTCTCGAAAGCCGCAGCCGATCGATCGAACTCGAACGCATGGTCGACAACGCCAAGCGCGCGAGCGATTTCCTCAAGGCGCTCGCCCATGAAAGCCGGCTGATGATTCTGTGCATCCTTGCCGAGGGCGAGAAATCGGTGGGTGA
>DATJYA010000270.1:0-3575 GCA_035499835.1 Pseudolabrys sp. | reverse complement strand
CATGCTCGGGCAGGCGATCCTCGACATTTTCCGCCCCCTTCCCAGGGATAAGATTTGATGCAATGGAGCGGCCTTGCGCTGGTGGTCCTGGTCGGCGCCGGCATCATCGCGACCGGGCTGCCTGCGGCGTTCGTTCTCATTGCCGTGGCGACGCTCGGCGCCGTTATCGGCATTGCCACCGGCACGATCTCCGCAGGCCTGCTGTGGGCGCTGCCCGGCCGGCTGATCAATCTGTTCGAAAACGACTTGCTGCAGGCTCTGCCGCTCTACGTGACCATGGGTCTGCTGCTCGGCCGCCTGCCGCTCGCCAATGCGCTCTACCGCACCGGCAATGCCATGCTGCCGCGACGCGCCTCGGCGCCGCTCGTCTCCGGCATGCTGCTCGGCGCCCTGCTCGGGCCGATGAACGGTTCGGTCGGCGCCAGCGTGCTTGGCCTCTCGCGCGTGGTGTCGCCGCGGCTCAGCGCCGACGGCGTGCCGGCGGCGACGCGCGACGCCATCATCGCGGTTGCGGCAACGCTCGGCGTGCTGGTGCCGCCGTCGCTGGTGCTCATCCTGCTCAGCGATGCGATGCTGCAGGCGCACACCTACGCGGTGACCGCCACCGGGCGCACCGACCGCGTCATCAACACGCAGGATGTGTTCCACGCGGCGCTGGCGCCGGCCTTGATCTTCATCGCGCTCTCTCTTGTGCTCGCCTGGCTTGCCGGCCGCGGCCAGCCGCTACCCGACGGCAAACGCGACCCGCTCAAGCCGCAGGAAGCCATCCTCGCCGTGGTGGCGCTGGTCGCGCTGCTGGTCCTGCTCGGCGGCGTCGCCACCGGCTACTTCTTCGCCGTCGAGGCCGCCGCGGTGGGCGCCTTCACGCTGCTCTGCGCCGGTCTCGTCACCGGGCAATTGCCGCTTAAAGTGATGCGTGAGCTGCTGCACGACGCCATCGCCATCACCGGCGCGTTGTTTGCGCTGCTGATCGCAGCGACCACGTTCACGCTGGTGCTGCGCCTGCTCGGCACCGACCGGCTGGTGAACAATCTGGTCGCCGGCATTCCCGGCGGCGACGTGCCGGCGACCGCCATCGTGCTTGCCGTGATCGGGCTCTGCGCCTTCGTGCTCGACGCCTTCGAGATCATCTTCGTCATCATCCCGATCGTCATTCCGCCGCTGCTCGTGCGTGTCGCCGATGCGCGCTGGGTCGCGGTGCTGGTGCTGCTCACCCTGCAATCGAGTTTTCTGCTGCCGCCATTCGGCTATGCGCTGATGATGGTGCGCGGCGCGGCAAGAAACCCGGCGCCGTTTCGCCTTTTCGTGCGCGCGCTCGTTCCCTTCCTGCTGGCGCAATGGCTGCTATTGCTGGTGGTCTTGTTCGTGCCGAAGCTCGTTCATTTCGGCGAGAACGCCGCCGAAAACAGCCGCCTGCCAAGCGCGCCCGTCTCCGACGCCGACATCGACAAGCGAATGCGCGAGATGCTGCCGGCGCCGCCGCCGATGCCCGACTTCAAATAGCGCCCGCTTGACGCCACATAATCCCTGCGCCTTAAGTCGCCGGCAACGGAGTTGAGCCATGAGTTCCGATCACGGCCACGGCCACGGCGAGCCGAAATGGAAGCACGACGGCGTGCGCGTCATCCCCGGCGGCTCGCTCGATCCCAACACGGCGCAGACGCCGGGCATGGACCGCAAGGCCGCGATCAATGCCGCCCGCGTCGGCGCGCAGAAGATCTGGGCGGGCACGGTCAACATCAGCCCCAACGCGAAAACCGGCGCGCATCACCACGGCGCGCTGGAAAGCGTCATTTACGTCGTGCGCGGTAAGGCGCGCATGCGCTGGGGCGAGCATCTCGAATTCACCGCCGAAGCCGGGCCCGGCGATTTCATCTACATTCCGCCTTACGTGCCGCATCAGGAGATCAACGCCAGCCGCGACGAGGTGCTCGAATGCGTGCTGGTGCGCAGCGACAACGAGGCGGTGGTGGTCAATCTCGACATCGAGCCGGTGGAGAAGCCGGAGACCGTGCCCTGGATCGACCCGATCCATAAGGGCTGACACCGGCGCTGCTTGACCCCCCTTGAGGCCGGTTCTAAGACCCTGACAGTGAGGGATAAATCTAGCCTCGTCCTGAGGAGCCGCCGCAGGCGGCGTCTCGAAGGACCGAGGCGTTCGAACTCATCCTTCGAGACGGCCGCAAGCGCGGCCTCCTCAGGATGAGGGCAGCGTGTGCAGCGATGATCGTTCTGATCGACAATTACGACAGCTTCACCTTCAACCTGTTCCATTATCTGGGCGGCTTGGGGGCGGACGTCGTCGTGCATCGCAACGACAAGATTTCGACTGCCGAGGTCATCGCCATGCAGCCGGAGGCGATCGTGCTCTCGCCCGGCCCCTGCACGCCCAACGAGGCGGGCATCTGCCTCGATCTGATCGCCAAGGCCTCGTCCACCATTCCGCTGCTCGGCGTCTGCCTCGGTCATCAGGCGATCGGCCAGGCGTTCGGCGGCAAGGTGGTGCGCGCGCCGGTGCCGGTGCACGGCAAGCTGTCGGAGATCCGCCACGAGGGCCGCAGCGTCTTCCGGGGCATCAATGGGCCGTTCAAGGCAACGCGCTATCATTCGCTCGTCGTCGAGCAGGCGGGCCTGCCGCGCGAACTCGCGGTCACCGCGCGCACCGACGACGATCTGGTCATGGGGCTGATGCACGAGAGCCGCCCGACGCACGGGGTGCAATTTCATCCCGAGAGCATCGCCTCCGAGCACGGCCATCTGCTGCTGAAGAATTTTCTCGATCTCGCCGCCCAGTGGAATGCTGGGCATGGCCGGCAAACGGGCGCCGCCAAACGGTCTCTCGCCCAGGCGAGTTGAGAGGGCCTGAACATCCCATGACCGACGATTTCAAGGCGCTCATCGCCAAGGTCGCGACCGGCGCCAGCCTGACCCGCGAAGAAGCGGCCAGCGCCTTCGACCGCATGATGTCCGGGGAAGCGACGCCCTCGCAGATGGGCGGGCTGCTGATGGCGCTGCGCGTGCGCGGGGAAACCGTGGACGAGATCACCGGCGCGGTGACCACCATGCGGGCAAAGATGCTCGGCGTGAAGGCGCCGCCCGGCGCCGTCGATGTGGTCGGCACCGGCGGCGACGCGTCCGGCTCCTACAACATTTCGACCTGCGCCGCCTTCATCGTCGCCGGCTGCGGCGTGCCGGTCGCCAAGCACGGCAACCGCGCGCTGTCGTCCAAATCGGGCGCCGCCGACGTGCTGCAGGCGCTCGGCGTCAAGATCGATATCGACGCCGACGAGGTGGCGCGCTGCATCAGCGACGCCGGCATCGGCTTCATGTTCGCGCCGGCGCATCATCCGGCGATGAAGATCGTCGGCCCGACGCGCGTCGAGCTCGGCACCCGCACCATCTTCAATCTGCTCGGGCCGTTGTCGAACCCGGCCAGCGTCAAGCGGCAGATGATCGGCACCTTTTCCCGGCACTGGGTCGAGCCGATGGCGCAGGTGCTGAAGAATCTCGGGTCCGAGAGCATCTGGGTGGTGCACGGCTCCGACGGGCTCGACGAGATCACCACCGCGGGGCCG
>DATJYA010000269.1:0-7322 GCA_035499835.1 Pseudolabrys sp. | reverse complement strand
ATCAGCCACACGTTGACGGCGATCGACGTGCTCGCCCAACATGCGCTGACCACCGCGGCGATCGTGGTGTGCGAAAGCGAACGCAATCCGGTCGAGCTTGCCGACACCGTCGCCAGTATCGAGCGCTTCTCCGGCGGCGTCGATGTGATCGGCTTGCCGCGGCTGCCCGCCGGCATTTCCGATCATCCCGCCTTCGCCCGCATCGCCGCTTTGCTCTGAAAACACGCGTTGCGAAAAACGCTCAAGCCACCAGGAGAGTCGGGAGGAAATCCTTGACGAGCTCCGGCGGCAGTTTCTCGTCGTCGGGAAGACAGTCCAGCGTGTCGAATTCGCAGCCGCAGTTCGAACAGCACCAAAAGTGGCGGATCTCTCTCATTCCGACATATTCCGACCGCTCGGGTGCAATCAAATCCTCGCCGCACTGGGTACACGTCGTGGAATGCCTGAACTCCGCAACAGAGGTCATTTCTGCCTCCTTTTGGTTGTTTTTGCCTTGTGCGCTTCCAGCGCATACCACGGTTTCCCTCATGGCGATGAGCGCATTGATCTGGATCAATGCCAGCCCACGCGAAGACATCCGTCCGCCGTTTAGGGCTTGAAACCCTCGATGAAGCGGATCAGCGCCGCGACGGCGAGGCCCATATCGGCGGGGCTCGCATATTCCGCGGGATTGTGGCTGATGCCGCCGCGGCAGCGCACAAACAGCATGCCGATCGGGCAAAGCTTGGCCATCGCGGTGCCGTCATGTCCTGCGCCGGAGGCAAGCTTGACCGGCTGCCCGCCGAGCGCGGCGGCAAAGCCCTCCTGCAGGCGTGGATCGCAGGGCGTGGTCGGCACCTCGCGGGTCGTCGTGACCAGCAGCCCAAGGTAGCGCCGCTCGGCAATCGCGCGCATTTCGGTCTTGAAGCGCTCGACAAATTGCGCGCGAGCGCTTTCCGAGCCGGAGCGGATATCGGCGATCAGCACCACATGCCCGGCCACGACATTGGAGGCTTTCGCCGTGATATCGAGATGGCCGACGGTCGCCACGACGTCGCCTTTGCTGTCGCGTGCCAATTTCTCGGCAAGCAGAATGATCTCGGCTGCGCCGGCGAGCGCATCGCGGCGCAGCAGCATCGGCACCGTGCCGGCGTGCCCCGCCTCGCCGAACAGTTCGACGTTGAGATAGGTCTGTCCGGCAATCGAGGTGACCACGCCGAGCGGCTGGTTGCGGTGCTCGAGCACCGGCCCCTGCTCGATATGCACCTCGACATAAGCTGCCGCCTGATCGCGCGGATAGGCGGCGGCGGGAATATCGGCCACGCTCTTGCCGTAGTGTGCGATCGCCTGCGCCAGCGTCTCGCCGTCGCGGTCGGCAAGATCGAGGCTCGCCATGTTGAAGATGCCGGCGCAGGCCGTGGACGAGGCAAGCGTCGCCGGAAAGCGTGAGCCCTCCTCGTCGCCGAAGGCGAGCACGTCGATGCCGAACGGCAGCCTGTTCTTCGCCCTGGCGAAATGCCCGGCGGCAAGAATGCCGGCGATGACACCGAAAGGCCCATCGAACATGCCGGCGTCGACTACGGTGTCGATATGCGAGCCGATCAGCAGCCGCATTGCGCCGCTTCCCGGCCAATGGCCGCGCACGGTGCCGAGCGCGTCCTCGCTGACGCTGAGGCCCTCTTCCTGCATCCAGCTTGCGACGATATCGGCGGCGCGCCGGTGTTCGGGGCTGAGAAAGCGGCGTACCAGCCGTTTCGGCTCCGCCGAGACCGAGCCCAGTATGTGAATCATGCTTTCGGCGCGGGCGCCAAAGGCAGAAGGGTCGATGTCAGCCATGCAGCGCCAGAAGCGATTCGAGCATGCCTTCGAAATTGATCAGCCCGTGCAGCAGAATGGTGAGGATCGTCGACCCCGTCGCCCAGCGCAGCCAGCCGAGCAGCAGGCCCGACGCGAAGACCTGGCCGATGACGTACCAGTCGTATTGCACGTGGATGATCGCCCACAGCAGCGCCGTGATCACGATGACCGGCCAGGCTTCGCGCGGCGCCCGCAGCCAGCCGCGAAACAGGAAGCCGCGGAACAGCGTTTCTTCGCCGATCGGCGTAATCACCACGACCGCAAGCCACAGAAACGGCAGCCAGCCGGTGTCGCTGGCGGTACGATAGATATCGCTCTGGAACGGCGTGATGATGCTGCGGCCGATGAGCCAGCTCAGCCCATCGCCAAAGATGACCAGCGCCACCACCGCGGCGACGCCGAACGCCACTTCGCCGCGGCGCGGCCAAATCAGGCCGAGATATTCGGCGATGCCGGCGCCGCGCATTCTGGCAAACAGCGCCAGCAGCGCAAACTGGACCGGGTTCGACGCGAAGATAATGATCGTGACCGCGGTGCCGTCGCCGGAAAAATCCGGCAAGCGCACGACATCGACGCCATACCACCAGGTCATGACGATGAGCGCGACCGCTTGCCCGGAGAGAAGCGCCACGACGCCAAGGCCGAAGGTGGCCGCACGACCCCAAGGCTGCCTGACGGCCATTACAACGTCGCCTTCACAAGTCAGCTCCCGCGGTAGGTCGAATAGCCATAGGGCGCGATCAGCAACGGCACATGCGCGTCGCTCTTGCCGTCGAGCGCAAAACGCACGGGCACGACGTCGAGGAAGGCCGGATCGGCAAGCGTCGCACCCTGCTCACGGAAATAGTCGCCGGCATGGAAGGTGAGTTCGTAAGCGCCGCGCGTGAAGGTGCCGCCTTCCAGCAGCGCCAGCCTCCCATCCGCGTCGGTGACCGTATCGGCAAGCACGGCGCCGTCGCGGCGCAGCACCACGCGCAAGCCCGTCGCGGGCTTGCCCGAAGCGGTGTCGAGGACGTGAGTGGTCAGCCGGGGCATGGGCGCAAACTTAACGGTGTCCACCGCGCTTGTCCCGCCCGCGTCCTGTTACGGCATCAGGATCAGCGAGCCGGTGGTCGCGCGGCCTTCCATCTCCGCATGCGCCTTGGCAGCCTCCTTGAGCGGATATTTATGCAACGGAATCTTGACCGCACCGGAGCCGACAACCTTGAACAGATCGTTCGACATGGCGACGAGATCCTCGCGCTTGGCGGCATAGTGGTTGAGCGTCGGCCGCGTGGCAAACAGCGAGCCTTTGGCTTGCAGGATGTTGATGTTGAAGGCTTCGATCTGGCCCGAGGCCGAGCCGAAGCTGACGAAATAGCCGAGCGGGCGCAGGCAATCGAGCGAGGCCGGGAACGTGGTCTTGCCGATGCCGTCATAGACCACGTCGCACAGCTTGCCGCCGGTGATGTCCTTGACGCGGGCGACAAAGTCCTCGTCGCGATAGAGGATGGTGTGGTGCGAGCCGTTCTTCTTGGCGAGCTCGGCTTTCTCCTTGGAGCCGACCGTGCCGATGACGGTGGCGCCGAGATAGTTGGCCCACTGGCAGGCAATGAGGCCGACGCCGCCGGCGGCGGCATGAATCAGGCACACCGTGCCCTTGCCGACCTTGTAGGTGCGGTTGAGCAGATATTGCACGGTCATGCCCTTGAGCATCATGCCGGCGGCCTGCTCGTAGCTGATGTTGTCGGGCAGTTTCACCGCGCGGTCGGCGGCAAAGGTGCGCTCCGCAGCATAGCCGCCGAGCGGACCGACATAGGCGACGCGGTCGCCGACCTTGAGGTCGGTGACGCCGGGCCCGACCGCCACGACCTCGCCCGCGCTCTCATTGCCGGCGATGAAGGGCATGCCGACCGGCGAGGGATACATGCCCATGCGGAAATAGGCGTCGATGAAATTGACGCCCGCCGCATGCTGCTTGATCTTGACCTGGCCTTGCCCCGGCGCCGGGATCTGCACATCGTCGAGCGTGAGAACTTCGGGACCGCCGTGTTTATGCACGCGCACTGCCGCAACCATGTTTCACTCCTTGAACGGATTTGTTGTTGGAAAACGAATTCGGCGACGATCATAGGCAGCCGAGCGCCGAAGACAAGGAGGCTATCTCGCCCCCGAGACCCGCAAATTCGCGCCATTGATGTAGGACGCGGCATCCGAAAGCAGATAAAGGACGGCTTCGGCGACCTCATCGGCGCTGCCCGCCCTGCCCATCGGCAGCATCGGCATGAGGCGCTCAAGCCGACCCGGCGGCTGAATGTCGGTATCGATCATGCCGGGGCTGATCGCGTTGACGCGGATGCCTTCCTTGGCGACCTCGCGGGAGACGCCAATAGTGAGAGAGTCGATTGCCCCTTTGGCGGCGGCATACCAGACGCATTCATTGGCCCCGCCGATGGTCGCAGCCATCGATGATAGCAGCACGATCGCGCCGCCCTTGCCGCCGTGCTTGGTCGACATGCGCCGCACGCATTCGCGCACACAGAGCATGGCGCCAAGCGTATCGACTTCGAGCACCTCGCGCAGTGTCTGCGTCGAGACCTCATCGAGCCGTGACATCGGCCCGATAATGCCGGCCGAATGCACGAAATGTGTGATCGCGCCGAGCCCGTCAACTGTCGCGTTGAAAACGCGGGCGATGTCTTCCTCCCGACCCATGTCGCCTTGCAGCGCCAAAGCGTTGCCGCCCGATTTCTTCACCGCGGCGGCCACGGAAGCGGCGGCATCGGCATTGCTGACGTAATTGACCGCCACGTCATAGCCGCGCGCGCCGGCAAGACGCGCAGTGGCGGCGCCGATGCCGCGGCTGCCGCCGGCGATGAGCAGAACCGGACGCGACATGATGACCTCCTGAGAAATTCAATGGCGGGATTTGCGCCTCTGCCGGTTGCGGCGGGCGAGCACGTTGAACAGTTCGACCACGGCGGCAAAGGCCATGGCCGTATAGATATAGCCGCGCGGGATGTGGAAATGGAAGCCGTCGGCGAGCAGCGCGGCGCCGATCAGCAGCAGGAAGGCGAGCGCCAGCATCTTGGTCGTGGGGTGCGCTTCGATGAAATGGCCGACGGGATCGGCGGCGACGAACATGACGATCATGGCGATCACCACGGCGGCGATCATGATCTCCAGATGATCGGCAAGGCCGACGGCGGTGACGATGGAATCGATCGAAAACACGAGGTCGATCACCACCAGTTGCACGATCACCGCGGTCATGGCCTTTTCGCCGGCCTGCGAGGTCTGCTCGGCGTCGCCTTCGACCTCGCCGTGGATTTCGCGCGTCGCCTTGGCGATGAGAAACAGTCCGCCGGCGATGAGAATGATGTCGCGCCAGGAGAAGGCAAGTTCGCCGACGGTGACGACCGGCGCGGTCAGTCCGATGATCCAGCTCAGCGAGGCGAGCAGCAGCACGCGGAAGATGAATGCCAGCGACAGGCCGATGGCTCGCGCCCGCCGCGACCGCTTGGCGTCGAGCCGCGCGGTCAAGACCGCAATAAACACCAGATTGTCGATGCCAAGCACGATCTCCAGCGCGGTCAGCGTCAGCAGCGCCGCCCAGGCGTTGGCATCGGTCAGCAAGGCGAGCATGTCAGGCAGCCTCCCGGAATATTCCGGCGATCAGAAAATACACCGCGATCAGGGTCAGCGGGATCGTGACATAGGGGCCGGGCGCAAGATCTTTCACCAGGGTCACCAGCGCCAGCGCGCCCCAGGCCGCGAGCAGGACAATATTGAGCGTGCGCAGCCGCTTGACCCGCAGCGGATGCACGAAACGGATCGGCGCAAAGGTGAGGACGGCGAGCGCGAAGACGCCGGCGGCGGCGAGCCAGGGCGGCGGCTCCAGCACATAAAGATAGAAGGCGGCGAGATTCCACACGACCGGAAAGCCTTTGAAATAGTTGTCGTGCGTCTTTATCTCGCGGTCGGCGAAATAAAGCGCGCCGCTGACGGTCACGGTGGCGCCGGCGGCAATTGCAAGCGCATTCGGCAACAAGCCACTCGCCGCAATGGCAAAGGCCGGGACAAAGACGTAGGTGACGAAATCGACGACCAGGTCGAGGGTGACGCCCGACCAGCGCGGCAAGACCTCCGCAACATTGAAGGCGCGCGCCAGCGGCCCGTCGACGCCGTCGACGATGAGCGCGAGGCCAAGGCAGAAGAACATCGCGGTCCAGTGCCCGCCGGTCCCCAGGATCAGCGCCAGCAACGCCAGCGCCGCGCCGCAGGCGGTGAAAATGTGAACCGCGAACGCACGCAGTTCCGGAAAGCTCGCCACTTATTCGTTGCCCCAATCGAGCTTGACGATCTCGGCCGAACGGCCGGCCAGGTTCCAGTTGCGGCCGAAGCCGCGGAAGCGCGACTTGTCGGCGCGCGAGACAATGACGTCGGGGCCGATCCAGTATTCGCTGTTGCGGATCACCACGTTCTGCTCGGGATCGTTGCCGCGCACCGGCGTGATCGCGCCACCGCCATATTTGTCGATGCTGACGATCCGTGTCTGTCCTTGCGTCTCGTAAGAGACCGGCACCTGGTGCACGCCAAGGAACTGCCCGACCAGGATCGACAACAGGTGCGTGGTGCCGCCGACGCGGCCGGTAAAAATGCGCGTCAGCCCTTTCACCGCCTGGATCGGCGCCTTGTCGTCGACGAACAGCGCCGCCGTCCAGTTGCCGCGCGCCATGATGCCGGGCAGATCCATCATCAGGGCGACATTGATGCCGGAGAGATCGACGGCATCGAAATGACCTTGGTCGATGCGCACGCCGGCCCAGGTCTGGCAGCGCTCCTCGGTCGGCGGATGATTGCCGAGCGAGATCACACAAGGGCAGAACACCGTGCAGCTGCACGACAGCGCCATCTCGCCTTTCAGGGTCCAGCTTTCCGCCAATGTTTCGCTCCCGGCTTTTTTAAGGGTCCTAGCTCAAATCGCGTGGCCGGGCCAATGGCCGGCAAATTCCGACAGCACGAAGGCGAGGCCGGCAAGAATCAACGCTATCCCGACGGCGCGCGTGAACCATCGGCCGGTGCCGATTTTCTCGATCGCCATGACGATGCCGAGCCCCGCCATCCACACCACGTTCATGACGCCGACGGCGAACATCACCAGCATCATCGCCCAGCAGCAGCCGACGCAGAACACGCCCTGCTTCAGCCCGAGACGGAACACGCCGCGCGGCGTCGTCGCCCAATTGCTGAAGAAGAACGGAAAGGGATGGCGGCATTGATTGAGGCAGGCCTGCTTGAGCGCGGAGAACTGGTAGAGGCCGGCGGCAATGAAGATCGCGCCGGCGAACAGTCCGCTGGCCGCCGCCAGACCGCTGTTGAGCAGCGCAGCGCGCGTGAGCGCAAGCTGCGTCACGGTCGCCGCTGCGGCAAAGCCGAGCCAGACCGCGGCGTAGCCCGCCGCGAGCATCAGCGGAGTGACGATGCGTTCGCCCTTGCGCGCGGCC
>DATJYA010000268.1:0-4197 GCA_035499835.1 Pseudolabrys sp. | reverse complement strand
GCATGGCGTCGCCGCGGTACAGATCACCACCGGCAGCGCCTGCCATCTCGACGCGCGCATGGTGCACGACGCGCTGCACGACCTGGCGCTGTCGCAGCTTGACGTCGTCTTCATCGAGAACGTCGGCAATCTGGTCTGTCCGGCGAGCTTCGACCTCGGCCAGCACCGCAATATCGTTCTGCTCTCGGCGACCGAAGGCGACGACAAGCCGGCCAAGTATCCGGTCATGTTTCGGGCCGCCGATCTTGTTCTGTTGACCAAGATGGACCTTGCCGCTGTGCTCGACGATTTCGAGCCGCGGCGCGCAGAAAAAGCCGTTCGCGATCTCGCCAATGCGGCGCCGGTGATCCCGCTGTCGGCCCGCAAACAATTGAATTTCGACGCCTGGGTCGCTTGGCTGCGCGGTGAAATCGCGAACATTCGGGCAGGGCAACCCGCGCACAGCGCCAACGAGGTGCGCCATGAGCATCATCACCACCCGGCAGTGGCTTGACCGCCTTCGCGCTCTTGAGCTGCCGCGCCACGTCAAGGTCATGAATGTGTGCGGCGGCCATGAACGGTCGATCGCGATCATGGGCCTGCGCAAGGCCTTGCCAGCCAACATCGAGCTGGTTCCGGGACCGGGCTGTCCGGTCTGCGTTTGCCCGGAAGAAAGCGTCTACCAGGCGATCCAGCTCGCGCTGGTGGAGAAAGTGATTCTCGTTGCTTTCGGCGACATGCTGCGCGTGCCGGTCAATGTAAGTAAAAAGGAAGCGCGCTCACTGGAGCAGGCGCGCGCCGCCGGCGGCGAAATCGTGCCGATCGCTTCGCCGCTGGAAGCGGTCCGCATCGCGCACGAGAACCCGCAGCGCAAGGTTGTCTTCTTCGCCGCCGGGTTTGAGACTACGACCGCGCCGGTCGCCGCTATGCTGGCGGAAGGGGTTCCGGATAATCTCTCCGTGCTGCTTGCTGGCCGCCGCACCTGGCCGGCGGTGGCGATGCTGCTCGATTCGGGTACCCCCGGGTTCGATGCGCTTGTCGCTCCCGGTCATGTCTCCACGGTGATGGGCCCGGGGGAATGGGCTTTCGTGCCGGAAAAGCATGGTATTCCCGCTGCGGTCGGCGGCTTCACCGGAGAGAGCCTGGTCGCCGCGCTTTATTCCGTGCTGCGCCAGATCGTCGAGCAACGCTGCTTCCTCGATAATTGCTATCCGGAAGTGGTGCGTCCCGGCGGCAATCCGTCCGCGCAACGCCGCATCAACGAAACGATGGAGGTAGTCGACGCCAACTGGCGCGGCATCGGCGTCATCCCGGCGTCAGGCTATGCCCTGCGGCCGGAGTTCGCCGCGCACGATGCGACGCGGCTCTACCCATCGTTCGACGATGCCATGCGCAAACGCGCAGGTCAGATGCCGCCGGGCTGCGATTGTGCGCGCGTCGTCCTTGGCCGCATCTATCCCGATCAATGCGTGCTCTACGGCCGCGCCTGTACCCCGCGTACCCCCATCGGGCCCTGCATGGTGTCGGACGAGGGTGCGTGCCGCATCTGGTGGTCCAGCGGCGTGCGCACGCCACGCGAACCTGTCCGTGCCGACGCGTAGCGTGTTCGCGCCATGCCTGTATCCGATCTTTTAGTTGAAACTGTAAGCGACGGTAAAGATGCGCCGAGCGTCAAGCCCGCTTCCGTCGCGCGAAAATTGATCCTCGGCGGCCGCGTGCAGGGCGTCGGCTTTCGTCCCTTTATTTATCGCGTGGCGCAGCGGTGTGGCGTCCGGGGGTGGGTGCGAAACTGCGCCGGCGAGGTCGAGGTGCTGGCGCAAGGCGACGCGGACATGCTGCGGCGTTTTCGCCAAGCGCTTCTTGCCGAGGCGCCGCCGCTGGCGCGGCCCAAGCTGCTGGCAGACGAGTCCGTCGCGCCGGAGACCGTGGTCGATTTCCAGATCCGCGCCAGCGAGGCTGTGCGCTCCGAGCATATTCATCTGCCGCCGGACCATTTTGCCTGCGACGAGTGCCTCGCCGAAATGAACGATGCGGAGGATCGGCGCTTTCGCTACCCATTCATTAACTGCACCCAATGCGGCCCGCGTTATACCTTGATCGAGCGCCTGCCTTATGATCGCGCCAATACGTCGATGGCGCGCTTCGCATTGTGCCCGCAATGCGCGGCTGAATACGCCGATCCCGCCGACCGCCGTTTTCACGCGGAGCCGCTCGCCTGTCCGCGCTGTGGGCCGCGTCTGCAGTTCCGCAGGGCCGGGGCGGAGGCCCGGTTCGGTGCTGACGCTCTCGCTGCGACAATCGGGGCTTTGCGCGAAGGAAAGATCATCGCGGTCAAGGGCATCGGCGGTTACCACCTGCTTTGCAATGCCGCCGATTCCATCGCCGTCGCCACGTTGCGCGCACGTAAAAATCGGCCCGACAAGCCGCTTGCGGTGTTGTTTCCACTTGAGCCCGACCTCGCGGCGCTTCGTCGCGCCACCTTAGCGCAAACGATCCACGAGACGATGTTGCGCGATCCGGTGCGACCCATTGTGCTGGTGCCAAAGAATCCCGATAGCAATCTCGCGCCGGAGATCGCGTCCAATGTTGGCGAAATCGGCGCCATGCTGCCTTACAGCCCGCTGCATCATCTGCTGCTTGCGGATTTTGGCGCGCCGCTTGTCGCAACCTCCGGCAATATCAGCGGCGAGCCGGTTTTGACCGACAACGTCATCGCCGATACGCGGCTAGCCGCGATTGTCGACGGCTTCCTGCATCATGACCGCAACATCGTCCGCCCCGCCGACGATCCGGTCTATCGAGTCATCGCTGCAAAGCCGCGGCCGCTGCGGCTTGGACGTGGCAATGCCCCGGCGGAAATCGATTTGTCGTTTGCGGTGCCGCGCCCGTTGCTGGCCTTGGGCGGTCATCTGAAGAATACCGTGGCGCTTGCCTGGGGCCGCCGGGCGGTTGTGTCGCCGCATCTCGGCGATATGGACACCCCCCGCGGCCTGAAACTGCTCAAATCGGTCGCCGCCGATCTGCAGGCGCTGTACGGCGTGCAGGTGGAAACGGTCGTTTGTGACGCGCATCCGGGTTACGTGACGACGCGTCTGGCGCCGCAGTTCGGCCTCCCGGTGCACAGGATATATCATCATGAGGCACATGCCTCGGCTCTGGCGGAAGAGTTCGATGCAACGGCCGACTGGCTGGTCTTCACCTGGGACGGCGCCGGGTTTGGCCGGGATCGAACGGTCTGGGGCGGCGAGGCGCTGCACGGGCGGCCGGGCCGCTGGCAGCGCATGGCGACCGTCCGGCCCTTCGCCTTGCTCGGCGGCGACCGCGCAGCGCGCGAGCCGTGGCGCAGCGCCTTGGCGCTGTGCTGGGAGGCGGGCACCGAGTGGGACGGCTGCGCCGACGATGCCGGCATATTGCGGCATGCCTGGACACGCAAGCTCAATTGTCCCCAGACCTCATCGATCGGCCGGCTGTTCGACGGTGCAGCGGCGCTGCTCGGGGTCGCCGCACATGCAAGCTATGAAGGGCAGGCGGCAAGTCAGCTCGAAGCCGTTGCGGATGAGCAAGCCGAGCCGATTGATGTGCCTCTATCACGGCGCGCCGCTGGCATCTGGGAGAGCGATTGGCGGCCGCTGCTGGAAAGCCTCATGGATAAAGGCATCACGACGTCGACTCGGGCAGGAATATTCCATGCGACGCTGGCCGAAATGCTGCTTGCGCAGGCGCGTGCGGTTCGTGCCGAATATGGACAATGCCATCTGGGCCTGACCGGCGGCGTATTCCAGAATCGGCTGCTGTGCGAGCGCGTCCTGTCCGGCGGCCAACGCGAGGGCTTTTCGGTGTTTCTGCCGGAGCGGCTGCCATGCAATGATGCCGGCCTCAGCTTCGGGCAAATCGTCGAGGCCAGCGCCCATGATCGACGATAAGTACGTCACGCTTGCCTACGGCAATGGCGGGCGCTTCATGCGCGCGCTTATCGATGAAATTTTCGCAAGGCATCTCGCCAATGCACAGCTTGATGTCACGGCCGATGCCGCCGCTGTGCCGATGAGCCCCGGGGACATTCTGATCACCACGGATGGATTTACCGTGCACCCGCTCGAGTTTCCCGGAGGAAATATCGGTTCGCTGGCCGTGCACGGGACGGTCAACGATCTGGCGGTGTCCGGCGCAACTCCCGTCTATCTCGCGTTAAATGCCTTCATTGAGGAAGGAATGGAG
>DATJYA010000267.1:0-9170 GCA_035499835.1 Pseudolabrys sp. | reverse complement strand
TTCGGGCGCGTCGGCACCATGGTCATGCTGCTGCCGGGCGTCGGCGAAATGAGCGTGCCGGTGCGAATGCGGCTTGCCATTGCGCTCGTCCTCACCGCCATCCTGCTGCCGCTGCACCAGAAGGCCTATACCATCGACCTGCAGGCGCTCGGACCGGTGCTGCTCATGCTCGGCCACGAAATGCTGATCGGCGCCGTACTCGGCCTGACCGCCCGGCTGGCGATCTCGGCGCTGCAGGTGGCGGGCTCGGTGGTCGCGCAGCAGCTCGGTCTTGGCTTTGTGACGTCGATCGACCCGACGCAGAGCCAGCAAAGCGTGCTGGTCGGAAACTTCCTCACCGTGCTCGGCATCACCCTGATTTTCGCCACCGACCTGCATCACCTGGTGATCGCCGCGCTCAACGACAGCTACACGCTGTTTGAACCGGGCGAAACGCCGCTGGTCGGCGACATGGCGCAGCACGTGACGCGCGTCGCCGCCACCGCCTTCCGCATCGGCATTCAGCTGTCGGCGCCGTTTCTGGTGTTCGGATTGCTGTTCAATCTCGGCCTCGGCGTGCTGTCGCGGCTGATGCCGCAGATGCAGGTGTTCTTCATCGGCCTGCCGCTGTCGATCATGCTCGGCCTTGCGCTGCTGCTCCTGGTGCTCGGCGCCATGATGGGCACCTTCGGCGGCTACATGGAGGGCGTGCTGAGCAATCTGGCGCCCGGCGGCTGACGGCGCATGGCTGAAGAACAGCAAGACGCCAGCGAAAAAACAGAAGACCCGACGCAAAAACGCCTGGATGAGGCGATCGAGCGCGGTGATGTGGTCAAGAGCCAGGAGGTGTCCACCTGGTTCGTCATCGCCGGGGCGACGCTGGTTCTGGTCGCCTTCTCCGGCGGGGTGGGTGGCGGGCTCACCACCACACTGCGCGGCCTTATCGCCAATGCGCACGACATCCGCGTGGACGGTCCGGCGCTGCCGCATCTGTTCGAGACGATCGGCGGCGAAATGATCGCGGCGCTCGCCATCCCGTTCCTGCTGCTGATGCTGGCCGCGCTCGGCGGCAACCTGATCCAGCACCGGCTCGTCTGGTCGTTCGAGGTGCTGGCGCCGAAATTGTCGCGGATCTCGCCGGGCGCCGGTTTCAAGAGGCTGTTCTCGACCCAGGCGCTCGCCAATCTGGCCAAGGGTCTGGTCAAGCTGGTGCTGGTTGGCGGCGTGCTGGTCACGGTGATGTGGCCCGATCGCGAGCGCATGCAAAACCTGGTCTGGACCGATCTCGATGCGGTGCTGCCGCTCGCCAAGAGCCTGGCGCTCAAGCTGATGGGCACGGTGGTCGCCGTCATGGCGATCGTCGCCGCAGCCGATTACCTGTTTCAGTATCGCCAGTGGTACGACCGGCAGAAGATGTCGCTGCGCGAATTGAAGGAAGAGTTCAAGCAGACCGAAGGCGATCCCAAGATCCGGGGCAAGATGAAGCAGGTGCGGCAGGGCCGCATGCGCAAGCGCATGATCGCCTCAGTGCCGAAGGCGGCGGTGGTCATCACCAACCCGACGCACTATGCGATCGCCCTGCAATATGAGCGCGGCATGCCGGCGCCGGTCTGCGTCGCCAAGGGCGCCGATGCGCTGGCCCTGAAGATCCGCGAAGTCGCCGACGAGCACCGGATCCCCATTGTCGAAAACCCGCCGCTCGCCCGTGCGCTGCATGCAACCGTGCAGGTTGATCAGGCGATTCCGCCGGAACATTACAAGGCGGTCGCCGAGGTCATCGGCTATGTCATGAAACTGCGCCGCATCCGCCGCCGCTGATTTGTCCAAAATGTCACATTTGCCGCGTGCAAGCTCTTGCGCCCACGGGCCGGCTTAAGGCACTCAAGGGCAGGCTCAGGTGATTTGGCCCTGGGCGCCGGCGACGAGAGGGTTCGAAACCGTTATGGCACGCCAGGATTTGGCAGCCCGACATCAGGCGGCCGAACAGCAGCAGGCGCCGGATTCGGGAACGCCCTTCGGCGCCAAGGGGCGGCAGGCCTTCGACAAGAGCCAGAATGCGCCGCGCAGCGGCGGCATCGGCATGGTGCTCCTGGTTTCGCTGCTGCTGATCGCCGCCGCCGCTGGCCTCGCCTATGTCCCGCGCGAGCATGCCGAGCTTTACATTCTGACGCTGCTGGCCGTGCTCGGCACCATCGGCGTTTTCGCGCTGTTCGCCGCGGCCTCGGGCATCATGGCGTTGTCGGGACGCGACCGCGGCAGCCCGTTGCTCAAGACCGTCCTCGACAATGGCTTCGACGGCATCGTCGTCACCGATCAGTCGGGCCGCGTCTATTACGCCAATGCCACCTATCTCGATCTCATCGACGCCACCGATGACAACGAAGTGCGCCCGATCGAGCGCGTCTTCATCGGCGATCCTGACGTCTCCGAAGCGCTCTATCGCCTGCTCAAGGCGGCGCGCGAAGGCCGCAGGCAGCAGGAGGAGGTGCGCATCGCCGGCAACGGCGCGGGCGCTGCGCGCTGGCTGCGCCTGCGCGTACGCCCGCTCAGCGATAACAAGCGCGACGCCCGCATGTCAGTGTGGTCGATCACCGACGTGACGCGAGACCGCGAACGCGCGGAAAACGTCTTTCAGGAACTTCAGCACGCCATCGACTATCTCGACCATGCGCCGGCGGGCTTTTTTTCGGTCGATGCGGCGGGAACCATCGTCTATCTCAATGCCACGCTCGCCGGCTGGCTCGATCACGATCTTGCCGAGGTCGGCGCCGGCTCGCTCAAGCTTTCCGATATCGTCGCCGGCGAAGGGGCGGCGCTGCTCACCACGCTCAATGCGGCGCCGGGCGACGTCAGAACCGAGGTGCTCGATCTCGACCTCAAGACCCGCACCGGCAAGCCGCTGCCGGTGCGGCTGTTCCACAAAGTGGCCTTCGGCGCCGACGGCGCCGCCGGCCCCTCGCGCACGCTGGTGCTCAACCGCGCCCGCGGCGAGGGGGCCGATGCGCAACGGGCGGCGGAAGTGCGCTTCATGCGCTTCTTCCAGAACACGCCGATGGCCATCGCCACGGTCGACAAGGTCGGCCGTATCGCGCGCAGCAACGCCCGTTTTGCCGCGACTTTCGAGGGCCTGCTCAAGGGCGACGAGCGCTCCATCGTCTCGGCGCTCGCCGAGCGCGATCGGCCGGCGCTCGAAGCGGCGATCGCGAAAGCGGCGGCGGGGCAGGGCGATATCCCGCCCGTCGAAGCCGCGCTTGCCGGCGCGGCCGAACGCTGGGCGAACTTCTTTGTCTCGGCGGTCGACGCGGACGACCGCGACGGCGAGGCGGCGATCGTCTACGCGCTGGAAACCACGGCGCAGCGTACGCTGGAGAACCGTATCTACCAGCAGCAGAAGATGGAGTCGGTCGGCCAGCTTGCCGGCGGCATTGCCCACGACTTCAACAACGTACTCTCCGCCATCATGATGGCGACCGATTTCCTGCTCAACGCGCACAAGCCGACCGATCCCTCGTTCCAGGACATCATCCAGATCAAGCAGAACGCCAACCGTGCCGCGGCGCTGGTGCGGCAACTGCTCGCGTTCTCGCGCAAGCAGACGCTGCGCCCGCAGGTGCTCGACCTCGGCGAGTCGCTCAACGACCTCGGCATGCTGCTCAAGCGGCTGATCGGCGAGAAGGTGGTCTTCTCCGGCGTCGTCGTCGGCCGCGACCTGTGGCCGGTGAAGGTCGACATTTCCCAGTTCGAGCAGGTGATCGTCAATCTCGCGGTCAATGCGCGCGACGCCATGCCCGACGGCGGCACGCTCACCATGCGCACCGCCAACGTGACGGCGGCTGAAAGCGCCAAGTTCGCCTACAAGGGCATGCCGGCCGCAGACTATGTGATGGTGGAAGTTGCCGACACCGGCACCGGCATTCCGCCGGAGATCATGGACAAGATCTTCGATCCGTTCTTCACCACCAAGGAAGTCGGCAAGGGAACGGGCCTCGGCCTCTCGACCGTCTACGGCATCGTCAAGCAGACCGGCGGCTTCGTCTACGCCGACTCAAAGCCGGGGCAGACGGCGTTCCGCATTTTCCTGCCGCGCTACGTGCCCGGCGCGGGCGAGGCGCTGAAGCAGATCCCCAGCGCCGAAGCCCCCGCCATCGCCGGCGCCCTGACGGCGGCGGAAAACGTCGCCCGCGCCGCCGCCGACCTGACCGGCCACGGCACGATTTTGCTGGTCGAGGACGAGGAAGGCCTGCGCGCGCTCAACGCGCGCGGGCTTGCCTCCCGCGGCTACACCGTGCTCGAAGCCGGCAATGGCGTCGAAGCCATCGAGGTGCTGGACCGCGGCGACAGCGTCGATCTCGTGGTGTCCGACGTGGTGATGCCGGAGATGGACGGGCCGACGCTGCTCAAGGAACTGCGCCGGCGCAATCCGGAGGTGAAGGTGATCTTCGTCTCCGGCTACGCCGAGGAGGCCTTCAGCAAGAACCTGCCCAGCCAGGAGCAATATGAGTTCCTCGCCAAGCCGTTCACGCTCAAGCAGCTCGTCTCCAAGGTGAAGGAGACCATGACCGGCTAGACCTTGACGATCGTTGTCTTTTCTTCTTCCGCCGCGGGCGCGGGCGCGGGCGCGGCGGCGACGGTCTTCGGCACGAGCGTGGCGGCGGTCTCACTGAGGCGCCGCTCGAAGGCGACGCCAACCTGCCCCGGCTCGCGCCAGACCACCCGGCAACTGCGCCGCGCCGAACCGGTGCCCGACAACAGCAGCATGAAATGCTCAGGCACGATCTTGGAATCGTCGACGTCGAGACGCGCGCCGGTGTCGGAAATGTCGGCCAGCACGCAGCCATGCAGGTTGTCGCTGTCGAGCGCCATCCAGGCGCTGTATTTGATCGGCCGCCGCCGGGCTCTCCGCTTGTCGTTACGCATTTCGCCTCGCTTGGTAGGCGCGCCGGCAATTCGAGGTATACAAACCCTTAACCCGGCCGTTCGCCCCCGAAACTATAGGCAGAGGCAATTACTAATCTATAAAGTATGGATTGGCGCTCGATTTCGCGCCGCCGTTGACCGCAAGGCCAAATTTGTCTATCTCGCCGCGCGCAACTGAGGTTTTCGGCTGATCTTGCTGCCACGCTCCCGGCTTTGGGCTGCTGCTCAAGTGAACTCCCAAAACTCGGATAGTTGCCGCCTTCCGCGATGCGCGCGGGAGCGTTCAACGACGAAGCGTGAAAGGAACGATTGATGCCTGTCGGAACTGTGAAGTTCTTCAATACCCAGAAAGGCTACGGCTTCATTCAGCCGGAGGACGGCTCCAAGGATGTGTTCGTGCACATCAGCGCCGTCGAGCGCGCGGGAATGCGCTCGCTCAATGAAGGCCAGCGGATCAGCTACGAGATTGTCACCGAGCGCGGCAAGCAGGCCGCCGGCAATCTGCAGCCGGCCTGAGGCCTGGGGAAGAACTCACGAAAATGCGGAAAGCCCGGCAGCGATGCCGGGCTTTTTGCTTTGTGCCGGGCGTCATAAAATAGCGGTTGCGGCAGCCTAACGCTTCGTGGCCGCCATGGAATAGCCGTGGATCACCGGGTTTAATTACAGGAACGGCGCCGCGCCGTGCCGCGCCAAAGTCGGGAGGCGACAAAATGACAGTTCTACGTTTCGGCGTGCCGCTGGCGGCGTGTCTGACGGTTTTCTGCGCGCTGCCGGTTGCGGCGCAACAGGCGGACATGACCTTTTTCGTGACCGGCGTCGGCGAAGGCAAGGGTGCCGATCTCGGCGGGCTTGCCGGGGCGGACAAGCATTGCCAGGACCTCGCGACTGCAGTGGGCGCCGGCGGCAAGACCTGGCACGCCTATCTTTCCACGCAAGGCGCGGGCGCCGTAAACGCGCGCGACCGCATCGGCAAGGGCCCCTGGCAGAACGTCAAAGGCGTGGTCATCGCCAAGGATGTCGCCGACCTGCATGGCGCCGGCAACAACATCAGCAAGCAGACCGCGCTGACCGAAAAAGGCGAGGTCAACAACGGCTTCGGCGACAAGCCCAATCGTCACGACATCCTCACCGGCTCGCAGGCCGACGGCACCGCCTTTCCGCCGGACAAGGACATGACGTGCAAGAACTACACGAGCAGCACGGACGGCTCGGTCATGCTCGGTCACGCCGATAAAACCGGCCCCGGACCGGACGCCTTCTACAAATCGTGGAATTCGTCCCATCCGTCGCGCGGCTGTTCGCAGGACGGGCTGCGCTCGACGGGCGGAGACGGTCAGCTTTATTGCTTTGCCGTGAACTGACGCGCTAACGTCGCGTTCGGCCGTTACCTTTCGACGGCCGAGGGCTTTCCCATGCGCTATCAGCTCTACTACTGGCCCGGGATTCAGGGCCGCGGCGAGTTTGTGCGGCTCGCTCTGGAAGATGCCGGCGCCGCCTATGACGATGTCGCCCGCAAGAGCGGCGGCATGAACAAGATGATGGCGATGATGGAGGGCCGTGGCGAAAAGCATCCTCCCTTCGCGCCGCCGTTCCTCAAGGCTGGCAAGCTGGTCGTCGCCCAGGTTGCCGAAATCCTGTTCTATCTTGGCCCGCGCCTGAAACTTGCACCGCGCGACGAGGCCGGCCGCCTCTGGCTGCACCAGTTGCAGCTGACCGTCACCGATTTCGTCAAGGAAATTCACGACGTCCATCATCCGGTCGGCGGCGGGCTCTATTACGAGGACCAGAAGCCGGAAGCGCGGCGTTATGCCGAGGGTTTTCTCCACGAGCGGGTGCCGAAATATCTCGGCTATTTCGAAACGGTGCTGGGGAAAAGCGGCGGCCCCAACGTGAGGGGGCGCAAATTCAGTTACGTGGATTTGTCGCTGTTTCAGCTCATCGAGGGCTTGCGCTACGCCTTTCCCAAGGCGATCACCCGTATCGAGCGAAAAGTGCCGCAGGTCGTAAAAGTCCGCGACAAGGTCGCCGCGCGGCCGAACATCAAGGCCTATCTGGCTTCGCCGCGGCGTCTCGCCTTCAACGAAAGCGGCATCTTCCGGCATTACCCCGAATTGGACCATTGAGGGACCATGAACCCGCCGGCTGCCGCCGACACGGTCGAAATCCAGGTTCTGGTCGATAACGCGACCGACGGGCTGTCAAGCAATCCTGCCAACGTCGAAACCGAATTTGCCTTCGCCACGCGGCGCGGCATGCGCGCGTCGTCGAGCCGCTGCCTCTGCTGCGCCGTGCACGGGCTGTCGTGCCTGATCACGGTCCGGCGCGGCGATGTGAGCCACGCGGTGCTGTTCGACAGCGGCCCGGAGGACTATGCCTTCGAGCGCAACACCACGCGGCTTGGCGCCGACCTCGGCAAGGTCGAAAGCATCGTGCTCTCGCACGGCCATTGGGATCATTCCGGCGCGATGTTTCTGGCGCTCGGCGCCATTCGCGCGCGCAACGGCGCCCGCAAGGTGCCGTACTACTGCCATCCCGGCATGTTCCGCACGCGCGGCGTCAAGGCGCCGAACGGCGACATCCGCGTCATGGATGACGTGCCCGGCATCGACGACCTCACCGCGCAGGGCGCCGAGGTCGTCTGCACCACCGAGCCGCGGCATTTGCTCGACGACCTGTTCTTTGTCAGCGGCGAGGTGCCGCGGGTAACATCATTCGAGCGCGGTTATCCGGGCCAGGTGCGCAGGACGGCGGACGGCAAGGGCTGGGAGCCGGACGAATTGCTCATGGACGAGCGCTGGCTGGCGGTGAACGTGAGGGGCAAAGGCCTCGTCATCTTCAGCGCCTGTTCGCACGCCGGCATCGTCAACGTGCTCAAGCATGCGCGGGTGCTGTTTCCGGACGTGCCCCTCCATGCGGTTATGGGCGGCTTGCATCTGTCCGGCGCCAACGAGGCAATCATTCCGCAGACGGTCGCGGCGATGAAGGATTTTGGCTTGACCACCATCGCCGCCGGCCATTGCACCGGCTGGCGCGCGATGTCGGCGCTGGCGCGGGAATTCGGCGACAAGGTGCTGACGCCGACCGCGGTCGGCAAGCGCTTCACGTTTTGACGCCTCTCAGCCGTGCGCCGGCAACGGCTTGCCGCCGGCGCTCGCCGGTTTCGCCGCGATGAGCGTGAAGGCAATGACGCAAGGCACATTGCCGTTGTTGACCCAGTTGTGGATTGTGCCGCGCTGCACCAGCACGTCGCCGGCTTTCAGGTGCACCGTGCCGATGTCGAGCTCCATGTCGATCTCGCCGGACATCACCACCGCATAATCGATCGAGTCGGTGCGATGGTTGCGCGGGGCGACGCCGGGGGCAAAGCTCACCACGCGGAACACGGTGCCGTTGGCGATCGTGGTGCCGATCGTCTTGCCGGACGGGTCGTCGCCGCCATCGTTGCTGACCGGAAAGCCTTCGCTCGACCAGATGACGCTGTAGGAGGCCCCGGGCCGCTGCGAAAACACATTCTTGACCTGTTCGTCGATCATCACCCTGGCGCGGCCCTGCGCGTCGTGGCCGGTGACGACGCGGCGGATGGTGAGGCTCATCGTTTTCTCTCCCCGTGATGGTTCAGGATCTTGCGGCGGCGGCGCTTCGCTTGCCGGCTTCATGCCGGAGCAGGAACAGGCCGGAGCCGACGACGATCGCCGAGCCGGCCAGCAGCGTCGCCGATGGCAGATCGCCCCAGAACGCGAAGCCGAGGATCATCGCCCACACCAGCGTGAAATAATAGAACGGACCGACGGCGGCCGGGGGCGCCAGCGACAGCGACCGCGTCCACCAGTATTGGCCGACGCCGTTGCAGATGCCCGCGACGATCATCGCCGCCGCGTCGCGTCCCGCCGGCACGCCGACGCCGAACACCGGCAGACCCAGCGCGAAAAAGCAGGTCATGAACAGCATCTGGTAGATGGTCAGCGTCTGCGGCGATTCGGTTGCGCTCATGCCGCGCACCGCCGCGGTGACGCTGCCGTAGAGCACGGCATTGCCGAGCGCGAACAGGGCGCCGAGGCGGAAGTTGTCGGCGCCGGGCGAGGCGACCAGCAGCACACCGCAAAAGCCGACGACGAGTGCGGTCCCGCGCACCAGGCCGACCTTTTCCTTGAGCCACAGCGCCGCGAACAGCGTGGCAAACAGCGGCGCCGAGAAGTTGATGGCCATGGCGCCGGCGATCGGCATCATGCTCAGCGCGATGAGGATCAGGCTTTGCGCCACCGTCTGCGTGGCGG
>DATJYA010000266.1:0-3227 GCA_035499835.1 Pseudolabrys sp. | reverse complement strand
CCCGGCTCGCGCGCCAAGATCGCGGTGATCTCGCGCGATTCGAGCGTCGACCCGGTCGGCGCCTGCGTCGGCATGCGCGGCTCGCGCGTGCAGGCGGTGGTAAACGAATTGCAGGGCGAGAAGATCGACATCATTCCCTGGTCGCCCGATATCGCCACCTTCGTGGTCAACGCGCTGGCGCCGGCGGAAGTCGCCAAGGTGGTGCTCGACGAAGACAAGGAGCGCATCGAGGTGGTGGTGCCGGACCAGCAGCTGTCGCTGGCCATCGGCCGCCGCGGGCAGAACGTGCGCCTCGCCTCGCAGCTCACCGGCTGGGACATCGACATTTTGACGGAGCAGGAAGAGTCCGAGCGCCGTCAGGCCGAGTTCGAGAACCGCACCAAGGTCTTTGTCGAGGCGCTCAACCTCGACGAAGTCGTCGGCCAGTTGCTGGCGTCGGAAGGCTTCGGCTCGATCGAGGAACTCGCGCTCGTCGATCAGAAGGAGCTCGCCGGCATCGAAGGCTTTGACGAGGACACCGCGCGTGAACTGCAGGAGCGCGCCAGGGAATATCTCGACAAGCAGGAGGCCGAACTCGACGCCAAACGCGTCGAGCTGGGCGTCGCCGACGAGCTCAAGGAGATCCCCGGCATTACTACGGCGATGCTGGTCAAGCTCGGCGAGAATGGCGTGAAGACGGTGGAAGACCTCGCCGGCTGCGCCACCGACGATCTCACCGGCTGGACCGAGCGCAAGGACGGCGAAAGCAAGCACGAGCCCGGCTTCCTCGACGGCTTCGACATCTCGCGCGAAGACGCCGAGCAGATGATCATGCAGGCGCGGCTGAAGGCCGGCTGGGTGACCGAAGCCGAACTGGCGCCGCCGCCCGCGGCGGAGCCGGCCCCGGCCGAGGCGCCGCAGAACTGACGGAGCCTCGATGCTGGCAGTAGTGCAGGATAATGAGCTCGATCGCGGGGCGAAATCTGCCGCCGCGACCGAGCGCACCTGCGCGCTGACCCGCGCGGTGCTTCCCGTCGACGCCATGCTGCGCTTTGTCGTCTCGCCCGGCGGCGAAGCCGTGCCGGATCTCAAGCGCAAGCTGCCGGGACGCGGGCTCTGGATCACCGCCACGCGCGCCTCGCTCGACGAAGCGGTGCAGCGCAAGGTCTTCGCCCGCGGCTTCAAGCGCGATGTCCGCGTCGCCGCCGACCTGGCGGCGCAAACCGAGCGGCTGCTCGAGCGCTCGGCGCTCAATGCGCTGGCCATCGCCGGCAAGTCCCGCAACGTGCTCACGGGCTTTGCCAAGGTCGAAGCGGCGCTGGCGCATGAGGAGGTCGTGGCGTTGATCCACGCCGCCGACGCCTCCGATGACGGCAGGCGCAAGCTCAATGCGGTCTTGCGCCGCGAAACAGCGGAAAAACCGCCCGGAATCGCCGTGATCGAAGAATTTAGCGGCGCCCAATTGGATTTGGCATTGAACCGCCCAAATGTGGTACATGCAGCCCTGCTTGCCGGGCCCGTGAGCGGGACGTTTCTCGCCCGCGCCGCGCGTTTGGCGCGCTTTCGGACCGGACATTCGCCCGATGCAGTTAGCGCCATCGCGCCGACGGACGGCGCACGAGGATAAAGTACGGAATGAGTGAAACGAAAAACCCTGGCGAGAAGAAACTAAGCGTCGCAGGTCCCAAGCTGACGCTGAAGCCGCGCACCGAAACGGGCGTGGTGCGCCAGAGCTTTAGCCATGGCCGCAGCAAGCAGGTCGTGGTCGAGAAGGTCAAACGCCGCGTGGTTGGCCCGGGCGAGGCGCGCGCGGAGCCGGCTGCGCCTATCGAGGCGCCGAAGAAAGCCGCGCCGGTCGCCAAGCCTGCAACGGTCACGCCGACCGAGGCGCCGAAGCCATCCGGCGTCGTGCTGCGCACATTGACGGAAGAGGAGCGCGCCGCGCGCGCCCATGCGCTTGCCGATTCGCGCGTGCGCGAAGCCGAAGAGCGCAAGATTGCCGAGGAAGAAGCCCGCCGCAAGGCGTCACGCGAAGCCGGCGACCGCACCGAGCGCGAGGCCGCCGAAGCGCGCAAGCGCGAGGAAGAAGAGCGCCGCAAGCACGACGAGGAGACCAAGCGCAAGGCCGGCGAAGTCGCCAAGAAACGTTTTGGCGAAGACGAAGTGCGCAGGCCGGCGGGGCGGCTGACGCTGGAAGCCGATGAAGAAGAAGCCCCCCGCGCCTCGCGCCGTCCCGGCGCCGCGCGCCCGGCGGCCGCGCCCCGGCCCGCCCCGCGCGCCGGCGTCGAAAAGCAGCGTGGCCGGCTCACCCTGGTCACCGCGCTCAACGCCGACGAGGTGCGCGAACGCTCCGTCGCCTCGTTCCGCCGCCGCACCCAGCGCCTGAAAGGGCAGACTTCGAACGAGCCGAAGGAAAAGCTGGTGCGCGAAGTCACCATTCCGGAGGCGATCAGCATTTCCGACCTCGCCAACCGCATGTCGGAACGCGCGGTGGACGTCATCCGCCTGCTGATGAAGCAGGGCCAGATGGCGACCATCAACGACGTAATCGACGCCGACACCGCGCAGCTCATCGCCGAGGAAATGGGCCACACCGTCCGCCGCGTCGCCGAAGCCGACGTCGAGGAAGGCCTGTTCGACACCGCCGACGATCCGGCGCAGGTCGAGCCGCGCGCGCCGGTGGTCACCGTCATGGGCCACGTCGACCACGGCAAGACCTCGCTGCTCGATTCGATCCGCTCGGCGAACGTGGTGGCGGGCGAAGCCGGCGGCATCACACAGCATATCGGCGCCTATCAGGTCACCGCTCCGTCCGGCGCCAGGATCACTTTCATCGACACGCCGGGCCACGCCGCCTTCACCGCCATGCGCGCGCGCGGCGCCAAGGTCACCGACATCGTCGTGCTGGTGGTCGCCGCCGACGACGGCGTCATGCCGCAGACGGTGGAAGCGATCCATCACGCCAAGGCGGCCAAGGTTCCGATCATCGTTGCCATCAACAAGATGGACAAGCCGGACGCCAATCCGGCGCGCGTGCGCAACGACCTGCTGCAGCACGAGATCCAGGTCGAATCGCTCGGCGGCGACGTGGTCGATGTCGAGGTCTCCGCCACCAAGAAAACCAATATCGACAAGCTTCTGGAGATGATCGGCCTGCAGGCGGAAATTCTCGATCTCAAGGCCAATGCGCACCGCCCGGCCGAGGGCACCGTGATCGAAGCCAAGCTCGACCGCGGCCGCGGCCCGGT
>DATJYA010000265.1:0-2143 GCA_035499835.1 Pseudolabrys sp. | reverse complement strand
TATGGTGAAGTCTCGCGCATTTCGCCGGAAGCCCCGGCGCCGGTTATCGCCGTCAAGCGCAGCGAAGTGATGATCGGCGGCGCCGGCAACGTGGCGCGCAACCTGGTCTCGCTCGGCGCTCGCTGTATTTTTGTCGGCGTGGTTGGTGATGACGATGCCGGGCTCGCTTTGACCGAGGCGCTGTCCGCTCAGCCGCTGATCGAGTTTCATCTGGTCACGGATTCGCAGCGCCAGACTACGCGCAAGGTGCGGTTCGTGTCGGAGCATTTTTCGACGCATCTGCTGCGCGCCGACTGGGAAGCGGCGATGCCGGTGAATCAGGCAGCGGAGGATGCGCTGATCGCGCATGCGCTGAGGGCGTTGCCGAAGGCGGGAGCGGTCATCCTCTCCGATTATGCCAAAGGCACGCTCAGTGCCCGCGTCGTGCGCGCCGTGATTGAGGCGGCCAGCGCGCTGGACAAGCCGATCGTGATCGATCCCAAAGGCCGCGACTACAGCGTTTATCGCGGGGCCACGATTATCACGCCAAACCGGCAGGAACTCGCCGACGCCACGCATACATCGGCCACCAATGACGACGAGATTGTCGTGGCGGCAACGGCGCTTGCCGAAGCGATCGACGTCAAAGCGGTCCTGGTCACCCGCAGCGAGCAGGGCATGACGCTTGTCAGCGTCGGCACGGAAGTCCACGTCCCCGCCTATCCGGTGCGGGTGCGCGACGTCTCCGGCGCAGGCGACACCGTGGTCGCCGTACTTGCCGCCATGCTGGCGATGGGTGCGGATTTCGAATCCGCCGTGCGCGCGGCCAATGCGGGCGCCGCCGTGGTGGTCGGCAAGCGCGGCACGGCGACCCTGTCCGTCGCGGAGTTGCGCTCGCGCATCCTGCCGGCCGCTTCGCTGGCGCCGGAGGAAAAGATCGTGTTCGACTGGGCCGTGCTCGACGAGCACCTCGCCGAATGGCGCCGACAAGGCCAGCGGGTCGGCTTCACCAATGGCTGCTTCGATCTCCTGCATCCGGGCCACGTCAAGCTGCTCGCCGGGGCGCGCGCGGCCTGCGACCGGCTGATCGTCGGCCTGAACGGCGATGCTTCGGTCACGCGGCTGAAGGGCGAGGGACGGCCGGTACAGCCGGTGCAGGCGCGGGCCGAGGTGCTGGCGGCGCTGGAGGCGGTCGACCTGGTTGTCGTTTTCGACGAAGACACGCCAGAGAAATTGATCGCGCGGGTCAAGCCGACGGTGCTGGTGAAGGGCAGCGACTACAAACGCGAGGATGTCGTCGGCCGCGACATCGTCGAGAAGCTGGGCGGTCAAGTCATTCTGATCGACATCGTGCCCGGCCATTCCACCAGCGCAATGGTTGCGCGCACGCGTTCGCAGTCGCGCTGACGGCGGTGCTTCAGCGCTCGCGCCGGAGCGGCTTGGTCTGCGGTGTCTGCCAGCCCTGGCTTTCCTCATATCGCTTGGCGTAGCGATAGAACGTGCCCTCGAAATTGCCGAAGGCGATGACGAAGCCGGCCCAGCCGTCGATGAAGCCGAGCTTGAAAATGTAATGCTTGAGGAACGACCAGACGCCGTGCCCGAGCGCGCCCGCCATCGATACGCGCTTATGCGCGAGCTTGGGCGTGCCGAGCGAGGAGTAGCGGTTC
The DNA here is from genome assembly GCA_035499835.1 of Pseudolabrys sp. Lineage (GTDB taxonomy): Bacteria > Pseudomonadota > Alphaproteobacteria > Rhizobiales > Xanthobacteraceae > Pseudolabrys. The sequence continues at coordinate 497 of DATJYA010000265.1, read as the reverse complement.
ATCTTGCTGATGAGTTGCTCGAGATTGCGGAACGGGAATTGCCAGATGGCGTTGCGCAGCGTTCCCAGCGGTTTATCGCTCAGCAACTCGTAGCCTTCGTGTACCGGCTCGAGGGTGTAGCGCATGCTGCCTTTGCGGAAGAGCTGCGGCTGGCGGAAATTCGGATACCAGCCGGAGCCGCGGATCCATCGGCCCATCATGTAACTCCGTCGTGGAACGCGATAGGCATCGCGCGGCGGCCCCTCGGCAAGAAGCGCAAGAATCTCGTCGCGTACGGCCGCGGTGCAGCGCTCGTCGGCATCGAGGCTGAAGATCCAGTCGTATTTGCATATTCCGATGGCGCGGTTGCGCAAGTTGCCGAAGCCGTTGAACGGCACGTCCACCACGCGCGCGCCCAGCGCGGTCGCGATCTCCCGCGTGCGGTCGACGCTGAACGAGTCGACGACCACGACCTCGTCGGCCCACAGCACGCTGGCGACTGCGGCCGCGATCTTCTC
>DATJYA010000264.1:0-5737 GCA_035499835.1 Pseudolabrys sp. | reverse complement strand
AAGGAAGTGGCCGTCATCAACGACTACGAGAAGCAGCTCAACCTCAACCGCTTCGACCTCTTGATCGACTGGGGCTGGTTCTACTTCATCACCAAGCCGATGTTCATCGTCATCGACTATTTCTACCACCTGGTCGGCAATTTCGGCATCGCCATCCTCATCGTCACCGTGCTGATCAAGGCGGCGTTCTTCCCGCTCGCCAACAAGTCCTACGCCTCGATGGCCAAGATGAAGGCGGTGCAGCCGCAGATGGCGGCGCTGCGCGAGCGCTATCCCGACGACAAGGCCAAGCAGCAGCAGGAGCTGATGGCGCTCTACAAGAAGGAGAAGATCAATCCGGTCGCCGGCTGCCTGCCGGTGGTGATCCAGATCCCGGTGTTCTTCTCGCTCTACAAGGTGCTGTTCGTCACCATCGAGATGCGGCACGCGCCGTTCTTCGGCTGGATCCACGATCTCTCGGCGCCGGACCCGACCAATATCTTCAACCTGTTCGGGCTGATCCCCTTCGACCCGACGACGATTCCGGGGATCGGGCATTTCTTCCATCTCGGCGCCTGGGTGGTGATCATGGGCATCACCATGTGGCTGCAGATGAAGCTTAATCCTGCGCCGCCCGACCCGACGCAGGCGCTGATCTTCAACTACATGCCGATCATCTTCACCTTCATGCTGGCGAGCTTCCCGGCGGGGCTGGTGATCTACTGGGCGTGGAACAACACGCTGTCGGTGGCGCAGCAGTCGATCATCATGCGCAAGCACGGGGCCAAGATCGAGTTGCTCGACAATATCCGGGCGCTGTTTGGGAAGAAGAAGGCGCAGGGGTAGGCGGCCGCCCTCTCCTCGTCATTCCGGGGCGCGGGCTTTGGCCCGCGAACCCGGAATCCAGAGGCCAACATCACAGTTCGTAAGAACGCCCCATAGCTCGCAGGGTGGGTCGGCGCCGAAGACACGTAACCGTCCTATGAGATGAACATGCTACAAATCTAATGGGGGGCTAAGGCGCCTCGCGCCTAACCTCTCCTATCCATCATCTCACCGAATCCAATTCTCCACCTTCAAGCCCTTGACGCGCCTGAATTCGTCCGCATTGGCCGTGACGATAACCGAGCCGGTGGCGCGCGCGTGGGCGGCAATCAGCAGATCGTTGCTGCCAATCGGCGTCCCCGCGGTTTCCAATTGCGCGCGAATGTTGCCATATTCGGCGTCGGCGGGCGCGTCGAACGGCAGCACGGTCATCTCGTCGAGCAACGCCTCGACGGCCTTGCGCAGCCGCGGCGAGCCGCTCTTGGCGCATCCGTAGCGCAATTCGGCGGCGACGATGATGCTGGTGCAGACGTTCGCCTCGCCCGCGCGTTCGATGCGCTTCGCGGCCTTCCCTTGCGGGTTCTTGACGAGGTCCGAAATGATATTGGTGTCGAGCAGATAACGCGTCACAGCGCCCGCTCCGGCGCCGGGACGGGATCGTCAATGTCGGGAAACTCCCCCGCCGACGGCGTCATGCTCCGGAGCAAGGCGACGAGCCCGCGCTTGCGCACCGGCTCGATCACCAGCCGCTCGCCGTCGCGGTGCATAATCGCTTCGTCGCCCGGCAATTCGAACTCCACCGGGATGCGGACCGCCTGGTTGCGACCGTTGCGGAACAATCTGACGTGCCTTTGCCCGGACATCGGAGCCTCCCGCATATGCCAAAAGCATATGCCTCGCATCGGCCCCTGACAAGGGGTTGACGCAAGCGCCGGGCCGCAGCCGGCAAAGCGACGCGGTAACCAAAGGAACATATTCCTTGACAGCCGAACGCTGCCCGGCTAGCTAAAGGGCATTCTCGCAACAATCAGGTTCGCGGCAAGCTACCCTAGGTCCCTGCCTGCGCGGGAACGAACGGCAGATTCCGACGCCAGGGCCTCAGGGCCTCAATTACCCAGGACCACCGCGATCGCTTCCGCATTCGCCGCCGCAAACGGATTGATCAGACGCAGGCCCTCGATCATTTGGCCGTCCTGCATATCTTCCGTCATCAGCACTCTTGCGCCCGCAGCGGCGGAAGCGGCGCAGACCACGCAATCCCACAAGTGCAGGCGATGCGCGCCCGCCAGCTCGCAAGCCTTGTTGAGAATGACGTCCGTCGTCGGCGGCGTCAGAAAAGCACCCTGGTAGATCGCCGTCTGCCGGATCGCCTGCTCGAACGCCGCGGGCACGCGGCGCTGCACGAAGCGCAAATATTCGCCGAGCACCTGCGCCGGAACGACGCCATCGCGCGCGGCCCGCAAGATCAGATCGGCAGAGCGCGCGCCCTTCTCCGAGTCCGGCTCAAGCTCGGCATAGATCAAAATATTGCTGTCGAGCGCCACGCGCGTCATACGGCGTCGCTGCCGTACTTGTCGTCTTCGCTGATCGTTCCGACGCGATAGCCGGTCGCGCGTTTCGAGCGCAGACTCTTCTTCAGCGCCGCATAGGCGGCTCGCCACGCGGGGTCGTTCGAGCGATCGGCCGTTTGCGGGGCGATCTTGGCGACGGGGGTGCCATTCTTGGTGATGACGATGGTTTCGCCGCGCTCAGCCGCGGCAATCACCTGCGAAAAGTTCTGGTTTGCTTCCCGGACTGTCATCTCGCGCATGAAGAGCCTCATGTTCTACGTTGCAACATAAGCGAAAATCCCTGCCGTTGCAATGTCCCTTTTCCCGGCGGCTGCCGCGGTCGAGGAGGAACGGAGACGAATGGGCTGAATTCGCGCCGCAACGCCCCCGCCCCAACCCTCCCCCGCAAGCGGGGGAGGGAAAAAAGAAACACCCTCCCCCGCATCGCCCGTCGAAGACGGGCGTGAACGCCCTTTTGCGCGGGAGGGAGATAGAGAGTACCCCATGCCTGTCCTCACCCCCGACGTCTGGGCGCAGATCCGCTACGACTACGAGCACACCGCGCGGCCGGTCGAGGAGATCTGCGCCGAGCACGGCATCTCGTCGGCGACGCTGCGCGACCGCATGCGGCGCTGGCGCTGGAGAAGGCGGCGCCCGCCGATCCCGCGCGAGGGGCCGCCGGCCTTCGTGGTCGTGGAAGAGGCCGTCACCCCATCCGGCACGGCGCTGACGGTCGCCGAGCCGGCGGCGCTGGCGCTGCCGGAAAATGCGAGCGACCCCGCGCTGCCCATCGGGGCCGCACGGCAGGCGCCGGGCGATACCGCTCCGCTCGCGCCCGCGCTGCAAGAGGCGGTCACAACTTTGCTGCCGACCATCCAGCGGACACTGACGCAACTTGCCGCGGGCAACTCCCATCCCGACGATGCGGCGAAATACGCGCGCGCCTACACAATGCTGGCGCGGAGCTTGCGCGAGCTGACGTGCCTGTTGAGCAGGCCGCAAGGACGGCGATGATTGCCAGACCTTCCTTGAATGTGCTCCTCATGGTGAGGAGCCGCCGAAGGCGGCGTCTCGAACCATGAGGCCTCATCCTTCGCGACGCGCTCCTGGCGGAGCGCTCCTCAGGATGAGGAGAAGCAGACGAATGACCGCTTTCACCCGCAGCGAGATCGACGCCGGCCGGCGGCTGTTCGCCGGCGACTGGCAATTCACCGCCGCCGCCGGATCGGAAGCCTCGCTGCCGCGCCCGCGCGGCAGCGAGATCGCCTTCGCCGGCCGCTCCAATGTCGGCAAGTCGAGCCTGATCAACGCACTCACCGGACGCAAAGGCCTGGCGCGCACCTCGCGCACGCCGGGCCGCACGCAGGAGCTCATTTTCTTTTCCGGCGGAGGCGCGCTCAGCCTCGTGGACATGCCCGGCTACGGCTATGCCGCCGCCGCCAGGGAGAAGATCGCGGCGTGGACGGCGCTGATCCAGGCTTACCTGCGCGGCCGCGCCAATCTCGCCCGCGTCTATGTGCTGGTCGACGCCCGCCACGGGCTCAAAGCAACCGACGACGCCGTATTCGCGACCCTCGGCCAGGCCGCGGTCAGCCACCAGGTCGTGCTGACGAAATCGGACGAGGTGAGCGAGGCCGAACTGGCCCGCCGCATCGGCGAAGTCGCGGCGGCGCTCAGCAAGCGGCCGGCCGCCTTCCCCACCGTGCTGGCGACCTCGGCCCGCGAGGGCAGCGGCATCGAGGAGTTGCGCGCTGCGGTCGCGCGGCTGTTCAAGGAGCGCGGCTCGTTCGGCGCCGGCGCCGACATGCGCTAGGATCGCCGGCATGGAAGAGATCCCGATCGCGCTCGCCGGCCTGATGGGCGCCGCCGGCATCATGCTGGCGGCGGCCGGCGCGCACGGCAAGCCGGGCGCCGGTCTCGACAGCGCCGGCTACCTGCTGCTGATCCACGCCGTCGCCGTCATCGCCGTCACGATGGCCGCCCGCCTCGGTCTCGTCCAGCGCCCGCTGGGCCTCATCGCGCTATGGGGCTTCGTGCTCGGCGCCGGCCTGTTTGCCGCCGACGTCTCGGCGCGCGCCTGGATCGGACAGCGGCTGTTTCCCTTTGCCGCACCCGCGGGCGGCACCCTCCTGATCGTGAGCTGGCTGGCGCTCGCCGCGGCGGCGCTCGCCGCCTGGCGCCACGGATAACGCTCTTTCGCCGGGCGGCCGCTGCCGCTAAAAGGGCGCACCCACCAGCGAAGGCCGGCGTATGAGCAAAGCCCCCAAGATCGATCCGCAGACGATCGCGCGCATCCTCGTCGAGGCGCTGCCGCACATGCAGCGTTACGACGAGGAAATCGTCGTGGTCAAATACGGCGGCCACGCCATGGGCCAGGAGCAGAGCGCGCGCGATTTCGCCCGCGACATCGTGCTGCTCGAGCAGACCGCCATCAATCCGGTGGTGGTGCACGGCGGCGGGCCGCAGATCGCGGCGATGCTGAAGAAACTCGGCATCAAGTCTGAATTCGTCGATGGGCTGCGCATCACCGACGAGAAGACCGTCGAGATCGTCGAGATGGTGCTCGCCGGTTCGATCAACAAGCAGATCGTCGGCTACATCAACGCCGCCGGCGGCAAGGCCATCGGCCTGTCCGGCAAGGACGGCAACCTGGTCACCGCGCGCAAGGTGACGCGCACCATGGTCGATCCGGATTCCAATATCGAGAAGGTGGTCGATCTCGGTTTCGTCGGCGAGCCGGAAAAGGTCGACCTCACCGTGCTCAACCACGTGCTCGGCAAGGAACTGATTCCGGTGCTGGCGCCGGTGGCGACCGCGGCCGGCGGCGGCACCTTCAACGTCAATGCCGACACCTTTTCCGGCGCCATTGCCGGCGCGCTCAAGGCCAAGCGTCTGCTGCTCCTCACCGACGTGGCCGGCGTGCTCGACCAGGACAAGAACCTGATCCCCGAGCTTTCCGTCGCCGACGCGCGGCGGCTGATCGCCGACGGCACGATTTCCGGCGGCATGATCCCCAAGGTCGAGACCTGCATCTACGCCCTCGACCAGGGCGTCGAGGGCGTCGTCATCATGGACGGCAAGGTGCCGCATGCGGTGCTGCTGGAACTCTTGACCGATCTCGGCGTCGGCACGCTGATCCACCGCTGATAGCCGGCAACGGCGCCAAATAAGGCAGCGGAACCCGGCCACGATCGGCCCAGGATGGAATCGCTGCAAAGAGAAGGCTTTGCTTTATCTTTCGGTCAATTTCGCTATAAGGAAGTGGCCTTGGAGGGGTTCAAGCCTGTGACCGACAAATCGTGGCGGGTACTGCTGGTTTACCCGAAATTCGTTCCCAACTCGTTTTGGGGCTACACCGAGGCCTGCAAAATCGTCGGCGCGCG
>DATJYA010000263.1:0-3286 GCA_035499835.1 Pseudolabrys sp. | reverse complement strand
CGTCAGCCGGCCGCGGCTGTCGATGTTGACCTATGCGGGCGAAAAGAAGCTCACCCGGCTGCCGCGCCGCTCGGCCATTGTCGCGTTCTCGGCGGAAGAAGTTTACGCCATCGCCGAACTGATCCGCCGCCAGCGTGGCGGTGCCGCGGTCGTGCTCGGCGCGCTCTCACCGCGCACCCGTAACGCCCAGGTCGCGCTCTACCAGTCCGGCGATGTCGATTATCTCGTCGCCACCGACGCCATCGGCATGGGCCTCAATCTCGACGTCGATCACGTCGCCTTCGCCTCCGACCGCAAATTCGACGGCTATCAGTTTCGCAAGCTCAATCCGGCCGAACTGGCGCAAATTGCCGGCCGCGCCGGCCGCGCGACGCGCGACGGCACGTTTGGCACGACAGGGCGCTGCGATCCGTTCGAGCCGGAACTGGTGCAGGCGCTGGAAAGCCACACATTCGAGCCGATTCGCATGCTGCAGTGGCGCAATTCTGATCTCGATTTCTCTTCGATCGGCGCGCTTCAGGCATCGCTGGCCATGCCGCCGCGCGAGCAGGGGCTCACGCGCGGGCCGACCGGCGAAGATATTCTCGTTCTGGAACATGCATCGCGCGACGAACACGTGCGCGAACTGGCGCGCGATGGCAAAGCGATCGAGCGTTTGTGGGACGTTTGCCAGGTTCCCGACTACCGCAAGATCGCGCCTGCGACCCACGCCGAATTGGTAGTGACCCTCTTTGGTTTCCTCACGCGAGAGGGTAACATCCCCGTCGATTGGTTTTCGCAGCAAGTCGCGCAAGCCGATCGTACCGATGGCGACATCGACACCCTCTCCAACCGGATCGCGCATGTCAGGACCTGGACTTACGTTGCCAATCGTCCGGACTGGCTCGCCGATCCGGAGCATTGGCAAGGGGTCACCCGCGCGGTCGAGGACAAGCTGTCGGACGCGCTGCACGAGCGCCTGGCGGAACGTTTCGTCGATCGCCGCACTAGCGTGTTGATGCGGCGGCTGCGCGAGAAGGCGATGCTGGAAACCGAAATCGGAAGGACAGGTGAAGTGACGGTCGAGGGCCATGTGATCGGCCGCCTCGACGGCTTCATGTTTGCGGCGGATGCCTCCGCCGACGCATCCGAAGCCAAGGCGCTCAATGCCGCGGCGCAAAAGGCGCTCGCCGGCGAAATCGAAACGCGCGCGACCAAGCTGTCGCAGGCCTCGGCCGATCAGATCGTGCTCGCCAATGACGGCGCCTTGCGCTGGATGGGCGGCGTGGTCGGCAAGCTCGTGGCCGGGGACGACGTGCTGCGCCCGCGCGTGCGCATCGTCGCCGACGAGCACCTGACCGGTCCGGCCCGCGACCTGGTGCAGACGCGGCTCGGCCTCTGGCTCAAGACCCACATCGAGAAGGTGCTGGCGCCCCTGTTCTCGCTCACCGCCGCAGACGACGTGACCGGCATGGCCCGCGGCGTCGCCTTTCAGCTCGTCGAGGCACTCGGGGTGCTGGAGCGGCAGAAGGTGGCGGAAGAGGTCAAGGGCCTCGACCAGCCGGCCCGTGCCACCCTGCGCAAATACGGGGTGCGCTTCGGCGCCTATCACATCTACCTGCCGATCCTGCTCAAGCCGGCGCCGCGGGGCCTGGCGACCCAACTCTGGGCGCTCAAGCACGAGAGCCCTGATGCCAAGGGCGTTTCCGACCTGCTGCATCTGGCCGCCTCGGGGCGGACCTCGATTCCCGTGGGAAAGAACACCCCGAAATCGCTCTTCCGTACCGCGGGGTACCGCGTTACCGGCGAGAGGGCGGTGCGCGTCGATATCCTGGAGCGGCTCGCCGATCTCATCCGTCCGGCGCTGTCCTGGCGCGAGGGCGCGCCGGGGCCGAAGCCCGATGGGCATGTCGATTGCCGCAGCTTCACCGTCACCGGGGCGATGACTTCGCTGACCGGGGCTTCCGGCGAGGATTTCGCCTCGATCCTGCGCTCGCTCGGCTACCGGATGGACCGCAAGCCCAAGCCGCCCCAACCGCCGGCCCCCGTTACGGAAGCCGCCACTATGGCCGCAACGGCTTCAGTCGAGGCCGCTGCCCCGCCAGCCGAGGCCGCCGCGGTCGAAACCGGCGCTGCCGCGGACGGTGAGCTAGACGCGCCTTCGCACCTTTCGGAGGCCGAGCTGGCGCCCGCCCTGGCGGAGATTGCTGCGGGCGAGAGCCAGAATGCTCAATTTGAGCCGGAAATTGCTGCATCGGAGCCGGGAAAAATTGCTGCACCTGAGGCAGAAAATGCTGCGCAGCAAATTCCGCAAAATGCTGCAGCAGCCGAAATTCATGCTGCAGCAGAAAGTGCAGCAAAAGCGGAAACCGCTACCGCGGTTGGCGCCGCCGAGACGGGAAAAGCCGTTGAGGAACAAGCCTTTATCGAGGTGTGGCGCCCGGCGGGCCGCGCCGAACGCCGCCCGCACAAGCCGCGGCGTCCACGCCGCCCCGAGCGCGCCCAAGCCGCCGCATCAGCCCCTGCTGCCGCGGAAGCCGCGCCGGAACCGGCCGCTGCCACTGTGGCGGCCGTCCCGGTTGCCGAACTGGTTGCGGAAAAACCCGCAAAGCCCAATCCCCGAGAGGATCGGGAGAGGCGCGACCGGGCATTCCGTCAGGACCGCCGCGAGCGCAAGGAGCGCGCCGAGCGCCGCGACCAGCGCGTCGACGCCATGGCTCGCCCTGCCGGCGGCCGCGGCCGCCGGCGCGACAAAGGCGATCAGGTCGAGCGGGCCGAGCGCGAGCAATATTACGCCAAGCCGCACGGCCAGCGCGCCGACCGCAACAAGCAGCCGGATCCCAATTCGCCTTTCGCCAAGCTCGCCGCGCTCAAGCAGCAGCTCGAGCAGAACACGAAAGAGCCGACCTAGGAGCTGCGTTCCGGCGTGGATCGCCAGCGCATCGATAAATGGCTTTGGCACGCGCGCATGGTGCGCACCCGCAGCGCCGCGGCGGCGCTGACCGAGGCAGGCTTTGTCCGGCTCAATGGCGCCCGCGTTGCGGCGCCGAGCCATGCGGTGCGGATCGGCGATGTGGTGACCCTGGCGCTCGACCGTTCGGTGCGGGTGGTCAAGGTCGAGGGCTTCTGCGAGCGGCGAGGGCAGGCGGAGAGCGCCCGAACGCTCTACCGCGACATGACGCGCCCTTCGAACTGATTCGGCCGCTGTTCGGCCGATTCTGCCCCTTGCAGGGCGTGGCAACGCTCTGCTTGCGGCTTATCTAACGTTACGTTACGGAGCAGGCAGCGTTTGCTTTCCGGAGCCTTG
>DATJYA010000262.1:0-4661 GCA_035499835.1 Pseudolabrys sp. | reverse complement strand
TGGCGGAGACGGAGGGATTCGAACCCTCGATACGCCTTTGGAGCGTATAACGGTTTAGCAAACCGCCGCCTTCAGCCACTCGGCCACGTCTCCGTTGAGGCGGATATGCCCGACAGTACCCGGCTTGGCAAGAAAGCCTGGCGGGAAAGTCCATTCGCAGGTCCGCGCCGGGCCAATCGTTAGTTTGTTGAGAATCGCACGCGCGTTTTCGCCTGGTCGCAGTTGTGATAGCGCAAGCCGCGATGGGAGAGCTTCGATGGCGACAAAAATGACCGCATGGCTGGCCGCCGGAACAATGTTGGCCGCGTTGGCTACCGTCTCTTCGCCTGCGCGCGCGGAAATTATCTACCCGTGGTGCGCTCAGTACTCCGATAAGACGGGCGCCGGCGGCACCAATTGCGGCTTCGTGACGGTGCGGCAATGCCGGGACACGATCAGCGGCCTCGGCGGCATATGCTATGAGAACCCCGCCTATTCGGGGCCCGGCAATCGGCCGGTGAAAATCCCTCTGCGGCATTGATAGTGTGGGCCGGCCGGCGGCGCGTACAATTGCGCAATCGACGATGCCGCTTCGTGGCGTACCGGATCTGACGGAATGAATCGCAAGCAACGCCGCGCCACTCAAAAGCAGCAGCAGCCCGCCGGCCTTGGCCCCGCGTCCACAAGCGACAGCGTGGCTGAAATGTACGCGCGCGCGCAGCAGCATGTCGCGCGGCGGGAATTCAGCGCGGCAGCTCATCTCTACAAGAAAATTCTCGCGCTCAAGCCCGGCCAGGTTGCCGCTCACGACGGTCTTGGCTGCGTCTATTTTTCACAGGGAAAGATGGCTGATGCCTCGCGCCAATTCGCGCAAGTCGCCGTGCTTGCTCCGCAGATCCTCGATCAGTTCATCAAAGTTCTCGAAACGCTCATATTGCTGATTCCCGCGCTCGGCGACGCGATCAAGAAAGCATCCAATGCTTGGCCGACTATTTTGCCTCCCGAAGGGCTGCTCGGCCCGGCCGGTATCGCGGCGATCGCCGGCAATATTTATTTGCGCACGGTGCTTGAATCCACCATCGCACGCGATATCGATTTCGAACGCCTGCTGACCTCGCTTCGCGCCTCGATCGCTGCCGCTGCCGCAGCCGACCCGCCGCATGGCGGCGACGATCCCGATTTTCTCGGTTTCTGCAGCGCGCTGGCGCAGCAGTGCTTCATCAACGAGTATGTTTTTGCAACGTCGGCGCAGGAGCTTGCCGACGTCGAACGCATCAAGGCGCTATTGGCGGACGCCGTGGCGCGTGGCCTGCCTGTTCATCCGCTGCGGCCGATTGCGCTGGCGATGTATGTCGCGTTGTACGAGATGCCTGAGATGCAGGCATTGGCCGAGCGCGCCTGGCCGGCTCCGGTCGAGGCGGTCGTGACCCAGCAACTGCGCGAGCCGAACGAGGAGCGGCGGCTCCGCGCTTTGATCCCGCGCCTCACTCCGATCGGCGACGGCGTCACGGCGCAGGTCCGCCAGCAGTATGAGGAAAACCCCTACCCGCGCTGGGTGCGCCTGGCCGATGCGCCGCGGCCGATCCTGCTCGACGATCATATCCGCCACCAGTTTCCCTCGACGCCATTTCGCCAGATCGGCGAGCACGATCGCCTCGATATTCTGGTCGCCGGCTGCGGCACCGGCCGGCATGCGCTCGAACTCGCGCAATCCTACCGCGGCGCGCACGTTCTCGCCGTCGATCTCAGCCTGGCGAGCCTGGCCAGCGCCAAGCGCCGCACGCCGCCGGCGCTTGCCGACAGGGTCGAGTTCGCGCAGGCGGATATATTCTCGCTCGCATCGATCGGCCGCAGCTTCGACCTGATCAATGTCGGCGGCGTGTTGCATCATACATCCGACCCGCTGGGGGCATGGCGCGAGCTCATCAAACTGATGAAGCCGAATGGCCTGATGCAGGTCGGCCTATACAGCGCTCACGCGCGCCGTGACATCATCGCCGCGCGCGCGGCCATTGCCGCGCAAGGCTATCGCTCGACGCCCGACGACATCCGCCGCTGCCGCCAGGATCTGCTGAGTACAGGGAAAAAATTCGATTACATGCGGCTCAACGACTTCTTCAGCGTCAGCGAATGCCGCGATCTCCTGTTCCACGTGCACGAACAGCAGGTGACCATTCCCGAAATCAAATCCTTCATCGCGCAAAATGGTCTGCAATTCATCGGCTTCGAATTCTTTCCGCAGGACATCCATGTGCGCTATCGCCAGCTGTTCGCCAGCGCCGGCTGGTCGACCGGCGACCTCGGCCGCTGGGACGCCGTCGAGCGCGAAAATCCCGACCTGTTCGCGGCCATGTATATTTTCTGGGTTCAGAAGAACTGAAACGCCGCGGCCATAACGGACAACTTGCGCCGCCTGCTGCGGCGATGCCATATCGATAACCGTGGTGCAGCAATCGCGATTTAATCTGCCGCAGGCAATGCAGGAGGCCTTCCAGCTGCACCAGCAGGGCAAGCTGCGTGAGGCTGAAAAACGCTACGCGCGCATTCTCAAGGCCGCGCCCGACAATTTCGACGCGCTGCATCTGCTTGGCCTCATCAAGGCGCAGAGCGGACATATCGGCGAAGCCTACCGACTGATCACCGCGGCCCTGAAGATCGTTCCCGGCGCGCCCGACGCCCTGTTGAATCTCGCCAACGTGCTGCACGCGCTCAAGCGCGACGACGAGGCGCTCGCCTGCCTCGACAAGGTGCTGGCGCTGCGGCCCGGCGATCCCGGCGCCCTGCACAATCGCGGCGACGCGCTGCTCGCGCTCAAGCGGCCGGCGGAGGCGCTTGCCTGTTTCGATCAGGTGCTGGCGCTCGATCCGCGCCATGTCGAAGCGCTGCTCAATCGCGGCAGCGCGCTTGCCGCGCTCGATCGCCAGCCGGAAGCGCTCGCCGCGTTCGACGCTGCGCTGGCGCTGGCGCCCAGCCATGCCGGCGCCCACTACAATCGCGGCACCGCGCTGACCGTGCTCGGCCGCGACGACGAGGCCCTCGCCGCGTTCGATCAGGCGCTGCGCCTCGCACCCGATTACGCCAAGGCCTGGAACAATCGCGGCCGCGCCTTGCAGGCGCTCAATCGCTACGACGAGGCGGTCAAGAGTTTCGACCAGGCGATCGCCTTGCACAAGGACGACGCCGACGCGCATTACAATCGCGCGCTTTCGCTGCTGTCGCTGGGCGAGATCAGGCGCGGCTTCGAAGAGTACGAATGGCGGTGGAAGCGCAGCGGCATGACCGATACGCGCCGCAGCTATCGCGGGCCGCTATGGCTCGGCGAATACCCGCTCGGCGGCAAGACCATCTTGCTCCATGCCGAGCAAGGCCTCGGCGATACCGTCCTGTTTGTGCGCTATGCGCCGCTGCTCGCCCGCGCCGGCGCCAAGGTGCTTTTGCAAGTCCAGCCCGAGCTCAAGCCGCTGCTCGCCAAACTGGACGGCGTTGCCGCCTGTTACGCGCGCGGCGAGACATTGCCCGCTTACGACGTCCATTGCCCGCTCGGCAGCCTGCCGCTGGTCTTCAAGACCGAGCTCGCCGGCATTCCCGCTGCCGTCCCCTACCTGCATGCTGACGAGACGCGTATCGGCAACTGGCGTCAGCGGATCGAGGCGTTGCCGGGAAAGCGCATCGCGCTTGCCTGGGCCGGCAATGCGCAGCAGGCCAACGACCGCAACCGCACCATCGGGCTCGCTCGTCTGGAGCCGCTGCTCGCGCTCGAAGGGTTTTCCTTCCTCAGCATCCAGCGCGACCTGCGCGACGGCGACGCGGCGTTGCTGGCGCGGCATCCACGCGTGCTGCATCTCGGCGAGCAATTGACCGACATGGCGGACACCGCCGCGGTTCTCGCCGCCGCCGACCTGTTGATCGCGGTCGATACCTCGGTCGCCAATCTCGCCGGCAGCCTGGCCACGCCGGCGTGGATCATGCTGACCTTTGCCCCGGACTGGCGCTGGCTGACGCGTGGCGAACACACGCCCTGGTATCCACGGGCACGGCTTTTCCGCCAACGAGCCGCGGGCGATTGGGCAAGCGTCGTCAATGCCGTAGGCGACGCGCTCGCCCAATTCGACTAGGCGGCGACGCGGATCTCGGGCGTCGGCTGCACTGCCGGTTGCGGATGCGCCGTAAGCCAGGCGCGCGCGGCGCGCTGCGCCTGCCCGATCTCGGCGTCGCTCATCTGCTCGGCAATCTCGCGACGCAGCCGCGCGGCATCCTTGTGCCCGCGCATGGCGGCGATGTTGAACCACTGATGCGCGGCGATCATGTCGACCGCCACCCCGGCGCCCGCCGAATAGATCATGCCGAGGTCGAAACATCCTTCGGCGTCCGCCGGTTCCGCGGCGGCGCTCGCCGCCAATTCGATGCCAGCCATTCTGGCCCCCCTTTGTTATGCGCACCCCGCCTGAACGGAAGCGCGCTCCCTGTTGCACGCCGCAAATCCCCGGCGAACAGGCGCGATCATCGGGATAAAATTTGAATGGCAGTTTAAGTATTGCGATGAATCGAGAGTGAACGCAGTGGCGAATTTCGCGCGCACGCCGGCAAAAACGTGCGCCGGCACAGTGCGTCGGTGATTTTGAGAAATCGCTAACCGCGCCGCTTTAGCCGGCACTAACCAACCGACAATCTGCTCTCGCGCT
>DATJYA010000261.1:0-2471 GCA_035499835.1 Pseudolabrys sp. | reverse complement strand
ATCCACCCCAAGCTCGAGCCGATCCTCAAGGAAACCTTCGGCGTCATCATCTACCAGGAACAGGTGATGCAGGCGGCGCAGATCCTCGCCGGTTATTCGCTCGGCGAAGCCGACCTCCTGCGCCGCGCCATGGGCAAGAAGATCATGAAGGAGATGCGGGCGCAGCGCGAGCGCTTCGTCTCCGGCTGCGTCGAGCGCGGCGTCGAGAAATCGCAGGCCGACGCCATCTTCGATCTGCTCGAGCGCTTCGCCGAATACGGCTTCAACAAGAGCCATGCCGCGGCTTACGCGCTGGTCGCCTACCAGACCGCCTACATGAAGGCGAATTTCCCCGTCGAATTCCTCGCCGCGACCATGACGCTTGATCTCGGCAATACCGACAAGCTCGCCGAATTCCGCGCCGAGGTGGAGCGGCTGGGCATCCGCCTCGATCCGCCTTCGGTGAACCGCTCCGGCGTCGAGTTCGGCGTCGAGAACGACACCATCATCTATGCGCTCGCCGCGCTCAAAGGCGTCGGCAGGCAGGCGGTCGAGGCGATTGTGGCGGCGCGCGACGGCCGCAAGTTTGCCGACCTCGGCGATTTTGCCGCGCGCGTCAATCCGCGCGCCATCAACAAGCGCGTGCTCGAAAGCCTGACCGCCGCCGGCGCCTTCGATGAGTTCGAGCCGAACCGCGCCCGCGTTCTCGCCGCCGTCGATGCCGTGCTGGCGCGGGCCCAGCGCGCGCACGACACCGCCGCGGTCGGGCAGAGCGAGTTGTTCGGCGGCGGCGGCGCGCGCGAACAGATGGTGCTGCCGCAGGTCGAGCCCTGGCTGCCAGCCGAGCGGCTGCGCCGCGAATACGAGGCGGTCGGCTTCTTCCTGTCCGGCCATCCGCTCGACGATTATGCTGCCGTGTTGAAGAAGCTGCGCGTGCAGTCCTGGGCCGAGTTCTCCCGCGCGGTGAAGAACGGCGCGACCGCAGGACGCGTTGCCGGCACCGTGGTCGCGCGCACCGAGCGGCGCACGCGCACCGGCAGCAAGATGGGCATCATCGGCCTCTCCGATGCGAGCGGCCATTACGAGGCGGTTATTTTCGCCGAAGGCCTTGCCGAGCACCGCGATCTGCTCTCGCCCGGCAATGCCGCGCTTCTGTTTCTCTCCGCGGAAGTCCAGGGCGACGAGGTGCGCGCGCGCGTCCAGTCGGCCGAGCCGCTCGATTCGGCGGCGGCCAATCTGGCGCAGGGCTTGAGGGTCTTCCTGCGCAACCAGACGCCGATCGAGGCGGTCGCCAAGCGGCTCGAGCCGGTTACCCGCTCCGCTTCGTCGAACGGCGACGGCGAGGTGAGCATGGTATTGATGCTGGAGAAAGGCACCGAGGTCGAGGTGAAGCTGCCCGGCCGCTTTAAGGTCTCGCCGCAGATCGCCGGCGCCATCAAGGCCGTGCCGGGCGTGGTGCAGGTCGAGGCGCTGTAGTTATTGTCCGTTCGTGCCCGCGGACGCGGGCATCCAGTCTTGGCCTCATAGCCCTGGGTCCCCGCTTGCGCGGGGACGAACGGGGGAGAATTCGGGCTTTCGCAGTCCTTAGACGCTCTGCCTTGCGTCCCGAAAACAGCCCCTATATAAGCCGCGGCATCACTCACGCGGACGCATGGCTTTAGGCCCCGACAATGGGTCAAAAAGGCCGTCCGGTGGCCCCTTCAAGGGCTCACAACCGTCCGCGGCGGATCAACCGGAGAATGACTTATGTCGCTTCCTGACTTTTCCATGCGTCAGCTTCTGGAGGCTGGCGTTCATTTCGGCCATCAGGCCCACCGCTGGAACCCGAAGATGGGGCAATACATCTTCGGCACCCGCAACAACATCCACATCGTCGATCTCGCGCAGACCGTGCCGATGCTGCATCGCGCGCTGCAGGCGGTGAGCGATACCGTCGCCAAGGGCGGCCGCATCCTCTTCGTCGGCACCAAGCGTCAGGCGCAGGACGCCATCGCCGAGGCCGCCAAGCAGTCGGCGCAGTACTACGTCAATTCGCGCTGGCTCGGCGGCACGCTCACCAACTGGAAGACGATCTCGGGTTCGATTTCGCGGCTGCGCAAGCTCGACGAGATGCTCAATTCGGGCGAATCCGGCGGCTACACCAAGAAAGAGCGGCTGACCATGCAGCGCGAGCGCGACAAGCTCGACCGCTCGCTCGGCGGCATCAAGGACATGGGCGGCGTGCCCGATCTCCTGTTTGTCATCGACACCAACAAGGAAGACATCGCGATCAAGGAGGCCCAGCGTCTCGGCATTCCGGTCGCCGCCATCGTCGACACCAATTGCGACCCCAACGGCATCACCTATGTGGTGCCGGGCAATGACGACGCGAGCCGCGCCGTCACGCTCTACTGCGATCTCATCGCCAAGGCGGCAATCGACGGCATCTCGCGCGCGCAGGGCGAGATGGGCATCGACATCGGCGCCGCCGAAAAGCCGGTGGTCACGGAAGT
>DATJYA010000260.1:0-2649 GCA_035499835.1 Pseudolabrys sp. | reverse complement strand
TCGCGGTCGAGGGTCTCGACCTCGCCCTCGCGGTGGAACAGGTCGACGGCGCCGCGCAATTCCTCGCGCGCCGAAAGCACCTGCTGATCCTCGCCGACCGTCATGCCGACGTGCTTGAGCAGCCAGCGCACCAGCGCCTCGACCGCCATCAGCACCGGCCCGAACAGGCGCACGAACCAGTCGATCGGCCGGGCAACGGCGAGCGCGATGCGGTCGGGGGCGTTGAACGCCGCCGTCTTCGGCAAGATCTCGGAGAACACCACAACGATGACGGTCATCACCACCGTGGCGTAGACCACGCCGGCGTTGCCGAACCAGGCAAGCAGCACGCCGGTGGCCAGCGACGAGGCGGCAATGTTGACGGCATTGTTGCCGAACAGCAGCGCGCCGAGCAGCCGCTCGCGCTGCGTCAGCAGGCGATTGACGATGCCGGCACGGCGATTTCCCTGCTTCTCCAGCCGCGTCATGCTGGCGCGCGACGACGCCGTCAGTGCCGTCTCGCTGCCGGCGAAAAACGCCGACAGCAGCAGGCAGACAAAGACGATGACAAGGGAAAGCCAGTCTAGCGAGGTCATCTGGTTTTTAATCGGCGCATGATCGCTTGCGAAAGCCGGTGCCCATCCTTCGGGATCATGCGGCGGCGAGTTTTTCGGTCAGAAAAGCACGCACATCGGCGGCGTCGACGTTGTTCGCGACAAAGGCCTTGCCGATGCCGCGCACGAGAATGAACGTGAGCGCGCCGCGCTTTACCTTCTTGTCCTGAGCAATCAGGTCCATCAGGCGGTCGGCCGGCGGCATGACGCCCGGCACGTCCTTGATATGGGTGGGCAACCCGACGGCGGCAAGATGGGCGTTCACGCGCGCAGCGTCGTCCGCGGAAATCAGCTCGCGGCGCGCGGAGAAATCGAACGCCAGCGCCATGCCCAGCGCCACCGCCTCGCCGTGCAGTAGCCGGCCGGAAAATCCGGCGGCGGCTTCGAGTGCGTGGCCGAAGGTGTGGCCGAGATTAAGCAGCGCGCGCTCGCCGGTCTCGCGCTCGTCGCGGGCGACGACGCCGGCCTTGGCGCGGCAGCAAACGGCGATGGCGTGTTCGCGCGAGGAGCCGCCGGCGAACACGTCCTGCCAGTTGGCTTCGAGCCAGGAAAAGAACGCGGCATCGCCGAGCAAGCCGTATTTGACGACCTCGGCATAGCCGGCGCGGAATTCGCGGCTCGGCAGCGTGTCGAGCAGTGCCGTGTCGGCAATGACGAGCACCGGCTGGTGAAAGGCGCCGATCAGGTTCTTGCCTTGCGGGGAATTGATACCGGTCTTGCCGCCGACGCTTGAGTCGACCTGCGCCAGCAGCGTCGTCGGCACCTGCACGTAGTCGACGCCGCGGCGAATGCAGGCCGCGGCAAAGCCGGCGAGATCGCCGATGACGCCGCCGCCGAGCGCAACCACGAGGTCGCCGCGTTCCATGCGCGCGGCGATGATTGCCTCGCACACGGTCTCGAAGGTCGAATAACTCTTTGAGCCCTCGCCCGGCGGCACGCGGATCGCGGCGCCGGCGATGCCGGCGGATTTAAGAGCGGCCTCGGCGGCGGCAAGATGATGCGTGGCGACCGATTGATCGGTTACGATCACGACGCGGGCGCCAGGGCGCAGCGCCTTGATGCGCGCACCGAGCGAAGCGACGACGCCGCGGCCGATGACGATGTCATAGGCGCGAGCGGCGAGCAGAACCTGCACCACGACCGGATCGGACGCACGCGGCTGCGCGGTCATGGCGCATCCTCCGCGATGCCGAGCGTCTTCGGCAACGCCGCGATGATCTCGTCGATGATGGTGTCGTGCGGATCGTCGCGCGACTGCACCACGATGTCGGCTTGCGAATAAACGGGCTCGCGCAACGGCAACAGATCCTTGATCTTCTCCGCCAAGGGCCGGTCGTTGCGCCGCTTGGTCCGGCGCAGCAGGGTTTCGAGGTCGGCCTTGAGCCAGACCGACACGCCCTTGTCGCGGATCAGCGCGCGGGTGTTCTCGTCCATCATGGAGCCGCCGCCGGTCGCCAGCACCTGCGGCCCGCTGTTGAGCAGTCGCGCAATGACCCGTGCCTCGCCGGCGCGAAAATACGGCTCGCCGTGGCTGTTGAAGATCTCCGGAATCGTCATGCCGGCCGCCACCTCGATCTCGGCATCGGCATCGACGAAGGGGATGCCGAGGCGGCCCGCCAGGCGCCGGCCGACCGACGACTTGCCGGCGCCCATCATGCCGACAAGCACGATGGAGCGCGCACCCAGCGCGCGAATGATCGCCGCCTCGTGCGCATTTTCAGCGGTCTTTTCGATGGCGCCATTGGCCATGATCGAATCCCGGTCAACGAACGGCTTCCTATACCAGAATCCGGGCTGGCGCGGTGGCGGCCCTTGTCACCCGGCATAGAACGTGGTCGTACTCCCGCAGAATCGCTCGAATCGCGCATAATGATGAAGCGCGGGCGGGTGCCGGACCGCGATCATGCCGAGCCTATTCAGATTTCTGGTCGTTGTCGGCGTCATTGGCGGGCTCGCCTACGGGGTGGTGTTCGCGCTCGCCAATTTCGTCTCCTACAAGCCGCGCGAGATCATCGTCACCGTGCCCTCCGACAAATTCCTCAAGCAGCAGCGCTGA
>DATJYA010000259.1:0-4268 GCA_035499835.1 Pseudolabrys sp. | reverse complement strand
CTCGTCTATCTCGGCACCATCATGCGGCGCACCGAGCCGCACATCTATGTCGCCAACTGGTTCTATCTCGCCTTCATCGTCACCATCGCCGTTCTGCATCTCGGCAACAATCCGGCGATCCCGGTGTCGATCTTCTCGTCGAAATCCTACATCGTCTGGTCAGGCGTGCAGGATGCGATGGTGCAGTGGTGGTACGGCCATAACGCGGTCGGCTTCTTCCTGACCGCCGGCTTCCTCGCCATCATGTACTACTTCATTCCCAAGCGGGCGAACCGGCCGGTCTATTCCTACCGCCTGTCGATCATCCACTTCTGGGCGCTGATCTTCCTCTACATCTGGGCCGGCCCGCACCACCTGCACTACACGGCGCTGCCCGACTGGGCGCAGACGCTGGGCATGACCTTCTCGATCATGCTGTGGATGCCGTCATGGGGCGGCATGATCAACGGCATCATGACGCTGTCCGGCGCCTGGGACAAACTGCGCACCGACCCGGTGCTGCGCATGATGGTGGTGTCGGTCGCCTTCTACGGCATGTCGACCTTCGAAGGGCCGATGATGTCGGTGAAAATCGTCAATTCGCTGTCGCACTACACCGACTGGACCATCGGCCATGTGCATTCCGGCGCGCTCGGCTGGGTCGCCTACATCTCCTTCGGCGCCGTCTATTGCCTGGTGCCGTGGCTGTGGAATCGCCGGCTCTACTCCATGAAACTCGTCAACTGGCACTTCTGGATCTCGACCATCGGCATCGTGCTCTACATCACCTCGATGTGGGTGTCGGGCATCCTGCAGGGGCTGATGTGGCGCGCCTACACCAATCTCGGCTTCCTCGAATATTCCTTCGTCGAGACCGTGGAGGCGATGCATCCCTTCTACGTGATCCGTGCGCTCGGTGGCTTCCTCTTCCTCTGCGGCGCGCTGATCATGGTGTGGAACCTCTGGAAAACCGTGAGCTCGGCGGAAGAAGCCGAACCGGCCGGCCTCGCGCTGGCGCCAGCGGAATAAGCGGGGGCAAGCCATGTCGCTTTGGCAGAAACACGCCGTCTTCGAGAAGAACTCGATCATCCTGGTGATCGGCATTCTCATCGTCATCGCCATCGGCGGATTGGTCGAGATCGTGCCGCTGTTCTACCTCAAGAACACGATCGAAAAGGTCGACGGCGTGCGTCCCTACACGCCGCTCGAGCTCGCCGGCCGCGATATCTACGTGCGCGAGGGCTGCTATCTCTGCCATTCGCAGATGATCCGGCCGTTGCGCGACGAGGTCGAGCGTTACGGGCATTACTCGCTCGCGGCCGAGAGCATGTACGATCATCCGTTCCAGTGGGGCTCCAAGCGCACCGGTCCCGATCTCGCCCGCGTCGGCGGCAAGTATTCCGACGACTGGCAGCGCGATCACCTGCGCGATCCGCGCTCGGTGGTGCCCGGCTCGGTCATGCCCGACTACGGCTTTCTGGCGCAGACCGATCTCGACTACGAGCACATCGGCGAGCACATGAAGGTGCAGGCCGAACTCGGCGTGCCCTACACCGCCGACATGATCGCGCATGCCAGGCAGGACGTGGTGACGCAGGACACCAACGACAGCGCCGACGCCGCCGATCTCGCCAAGCGCTATCCGAAGGTGCAGGCCCGCGACTTCGCCGGCGTCCCCGGCCGCGTCACCGAAGCCGACGCGCTGATCGCCTACCTGCAGATGCTCGGCACGGAAGTCGACTTCAAGCTCTACGACGACAAAGCCAATATCCGGTGACCACGATGGACCCGACATATCAAGCCGTGGCCGAGTTCGCCCAGACCTGGGGGCTCGTCTACTTCGTCGTCATTTTCGCGCTGGTGCTGCTCTACGCGCTGTGGCCGTCGCGCAAGAAGCAATTCGATGAAGCCGCGCGCATTCCGTTGCAGGAGGACTGACCGGTGGCTGAAGGACACAAGGAAATCGACGCTCTGACCGGGACGGCGACCACCGGCCACGATTGGGACGGCATCCGTGAGCTCAATACGCCGCTGCCGCGCTGGTGGCTGTGGCTGTTCTACGCCACCATCATCTGGGCCATCGGCTATTGGGTCGTCTATCCGGCCTGGCCGCTGCTGACCAATTCGACGCAAGGCGTCTGGAACTGGCATTCGCGCGCGGCGGTGGTGAGCGACCTTGAAGGCCTCAAGGCACAGCGCGGGCCGATGATGGACAAGCTTGCCAACGCCACGGTGACGCAGATCGCTGCCGATCCGCAGCTCTCCGATTTCGCCCGCGCGCTCGGCCGCACGGCTTTCGCCGATAACTGCGCCCCCTGTCATGGCGCCGGCGGCGGCGGCGGCAAGGGCTATCCCAATCTCGACGACGACGACTGGCTGTGGGGTGGCAAGCTCACCGACATCGAGAACACCATCCGCCACGGCGCCCGCTCGGGCGACAAGGACGACCACGAAGGCAACATGCCGCCGTTTTCCGGCACGTTGTTGCCCAATGAGATTTCGACCGTGGCCGATTTTGTCCGCTCGCTGTCGGGGCTGCCGACGGAACCGGGCACCAATCTCGAACTCGGCAAGAAAATCTTCGCCGATAATTGCGCGGTCTGCCACGGGCCGGAAGGCAAGGGCAATCGCGAACTCGGTTCGGCCAATCTGACCGACAACATCTGGCTCTACGGCCCGGACAAGCAAACCATCGTGCAAGGCATCCAGAACGGCCACGGCGGCGTCATGCCAGCCTGGCAGGGCCGGCTGCCCGATTCGACGATCAAGGCTCTGGCGGTTTACGTCTTCAGCTTCGGCGGCGGAGAGAAGTGATTGTGGCAGGGGCTTCGACCATCGCCCTCGACAAGGCGCGACCTGCGCCGGCGTTGACGCGTCTGGTCGAGGCGGCCGAAGTCGGCGGCGAGCCGCCCGACGATGAAATTCCGCTCTATGCGGCGCGGCGCCAGATCTATCCGCAGAGCGTGCATGGCCTGTTCCGCCGCATCAAATGGGCGGTGCTGCTGATCACGCTCGGCATCTATTACATCACGCCCTTCATCCGCTGGGATCGCGGACCGAACGCGCCGAACCAAGCGGTGTTGATCGACTTCCCGACGCGGCGCTTCTATTTCTTCCCCATCGAGATCTGGCCGCAGGAGGTCTATTACCTCACCGGCCTCCTGATCCTGGCGGCGGTGGCGCTGTTCCTGATGAACGCGATCGCCGGCCGCATCTGGTGCGGATATCTCTGCCCGCAGACGGTGTGGACCGACCTGTATTTCGCCGTCGAGCGCTTCTTCGAGGGCGATCGCCGCGAGCACATGCAGCGCGACGCCCGCAAATGGTCGCTGCAAACCTGGGCGCGCAAGGGCGGCAAGCACTTCGTCTGGCTGATGATCGCCTGGTGGACCGGCGGCTGCTGGGTGCTCTATTTCGCCGACGCGCCGACCCTGGTGCATGACCTCGCCGTCGGGCAGGCGCCGTTTATCGCCTATGCCTTCATCGGCATTCTCACCTTCACCACCTACACGCTCGCCGGCCATATGCGCGAGCAGGTGTGCCTCTATATGTGCCCGTGGCCGCGTATCCAGGCGGCGCTGACAGACGAATACGCGCTCAATGTCACCTATCGTTACGACCGGGGCGAGCCACGCTGTTCGGTGAAGAAGGCCGAGCAACTGCGGTCGCATGGCGAACCGGCCGGCGACTGCGTCGATTGCCTGCAATGCGTGCATGTCTGCCCGACCGGCGTCGATATCAGGCAGGGCGCGAGCCTCGGCTGCATCCAGTGCGGGCTGTGCATCGACGCCTGCGATACGGTGATGGCGAAGCTCGGCCGCGCCACCGGCCTCATCGCCTACGACACCGACATCAACATCAAGCGGCGGATGGAAGGCAAGCAGGCCTTTTTCAAGCTGGTGCGCTGGCGCACCGTGCTCTACGCCGCAATCATCGCCATCGCCGGCGGCATCATGATCTACACGCTGGCGACGCGCGACAGCGAAGGCATCAGCGTCATCCACGACCGTAATCCGATGTTTGTGCGCCTGTCGGACGGGGCACTGCGCAACGGCTACACGATCCGCATCGTCAACAAGCAGCTCAAGTCGCGCGACTTCATCCTCAGTGTCGACGGGCTGCCTTCCTCGCTCGTCGATTTCGTCGGTCTGCCGCCGCGCGCGGATGGCCGCCAGCTCGTCTCGGTCGGCCCCGATCAGACCCGCGAGGTGCGCGTGATGGTCACCGACTACAGCGCCACGCCGCCGGCGCCGTCGACATCCGTCCTGTTCAAATTGATCGATATCGAT
>DATJYA010000258.1:0-2403 GCA_035499835.1 Pseudolabrys sp. | reverse complement strand
CGCGCACTCGGTCGAGAGCTTCGCGCAGGCGATCCGCGCCATCGGCGAGCCGATCCACAACCGCACGGCCGAAGACATTTCCATGGCCAAGCTGCTGACGCTGCTGTTCGAGATTACCGGCCTGTTCGACATGCGCACGCGACCGGAATTGCTGCTGCTGCAGAAAACCATGGTGGTGGTCGAGGGCGTCGCCCGCTCGCTCGATCCCCGGCTCGACATGTGGAAGACCGCCGACCCGGTGGTGCGCGAGTGGATCGCGCGCAACCTCGGACCCATCGGCAAGCTGGAAGGCGCCGTCGACGGCGCCGGCGAGATCGGCCGCTTTGCCGCGCAGGTGCCGTCGCTGCTCACCCGTGGCGCCGAACTGATCGACCAGCTCGACACCATCACCCGCGACGGACTGGTGCTGTCGCCGGAAACCGTCGCCGCTATCGGCGCGGCCGAAGCGCGGCGCAGCCGCTGGCTCACCGCCGGCATTTGGGCCATCGTTATCTGGCTGATTATCTTGGTCTTTGCCGTATTCTGATAGCATTGATTGCATTGCTATCATAGTTGCGGCATGGTGGGCCCATGGCCAGCATTACCATCCGACAGCTCGACGAGGCGCTGAAGAAAAAACTGCGCCTGCGCGCCGCGCGCAGCGGCCGCTCGGTCGAGGACGAGGTGCGCACCATTCTGCGCGAGGCGGCGGACGAGACGGGCCGCGACGTCCTGGAGGCATTCGAGCCGCCGGCGCGGCAGGGCGCCGCCTTGCGCCGCGCCGCCCCTGTACCATCCGCCAGCAAGCGCGTGCTGCTCGTCGTCGGCGGCGGCATCGCCGCCTATAAATCGCTCGATCTCATCCGCCGGCTGAGGGAGCGCGGCTTTGCCGTGCGCGGCATATTGACCAAGGCGGCCGGGCATTTCGTCACGCCATTGTCGGCCGGCGCCATTCTCGGCGAGCGCGCCTTCACCGACCTGTTCGACCCGGCGGGAGAATTCGACGTCAGCCATATCCGCCTCGCGCGCGAAGCCGATCTCGTTGTCGTTGCGCCGGCGACCGCCGACCTGATGGCCAGGATGGCCGGCGGCCTTGCCTCCGATCTTGCCACCGCCGTGCTGCTGGCGACGGGCGCCAAGATCCTGCTGGCGCCGGCGATGAATCCGCACATGTGGGCGAACAAGGCGACGCAGCGCAATCTCAGGCAGCTCGTCGCCGACGGCGTCGCATTGGTCGGTCCGAACGAGGGCGAGATGGCGGAAAGCGGCGAGCGCGGCCTCGGCCGCATGGCCGAGCCGCTGGAGATTGCCGCCGTGGTGGAAAAGCA
Source organism: Pseudolabrys sp. (assembly GCA_035499835.1). GTDB lineage: Bacteria > Pseudomonadota > Alphaproteobacteria > Rhizobiales > Xanthobacteraceae > Pseudolabrys. The sequence goes on along the minus strand of DATJYA010000258.1, from coordinate 1,096 downwards.
CTTCGCCGCCGGCGCGGCGCTGCAGGGCAAGCGCGTCCTGGTGACGTCCGGCCCGACGCATGAGCCGATCGATCCAGTGCGCTATATCGCCAACCGCTCCTCCGGCAAGCAGGGCCATGCCATTGCCGCAGCGGCGGCGGCGGCCGGCGCCCAGGTGACGCTGGTGAGCGGGCCGGTGAACGTGCCCGATCCCCCGGGGGTTACTGTGGTTCCTGTTGAAACGGCGCGACAGATGCTCGAGGCGGCGCAGAACGCGCTTCCCGTCGATGTCGCCATCTTTGCCGCCGCGGTCGCCGACTGGCGCGTCGCCAATGCCGGCGAGCAGAAAATCAAGAAAAAGCCGGGCCAGCCGACGCCGGAGCTGGCGCTCGCCGAAAATCCGGACATCCTCTCCACGATTGCGCATCGCAAGTCGCTGCGGCCAAGCCTGGTGATCGGCTTTGCCGCCGAGACCGAAAATGTCGCCGCCAACGCCAAGGACAAGCTCAAGCGCAAGGGCTGCGACTGGATCCTCGCCAACGACGTCTCGCCGCAGACCGGCATCATGGGCGGCGACCGCAATACGATCGAGCTGGTCACCGCGGGCGGCGTCGAGGCCTGGCCGCCGCAGTCCAAGGAGGACGTGGCGGCCATGCTGGTCGCGCGGATTGCAACGGCGCTCGCGAAATAGCTGGTCGGGCCGGCGGAATTACGCACAGATGAATTGCCGACGACCGTTCTAGATTCGTACTGCCCACGCTACGTTCGCGCCTAGAACGTTGGGTACGGCATGGCGGCGCGTCTTCGGCTTAAGCAAGCTTCCTATGAGACCTTAACCGAGGTCTTTGTCGTGCGCCTGGCGCATGGCAGGGATTTGCCGCTGCCGTCGTATCAGAGCGCCCATGCGGCGGGCCTCGACCTCGTCGCCGCGGTGGCGGCTGACAGGCCGCTCGCCATCGCGCCCGGCGCCCGCGCACTGGTCCCGACCGGCATCGCCATCGCCCTGCCGCCCGGCACCGAGGCGCAGGTGCGCCCCCGTTCCGGGCTTGCGGTCAAGCACGGCCTCACCGTGCTCAATGCGCCGGGCACGATCGATGCCGATTACCGCGGCGAAGTG
>DATJYA010000257.1:0-3562 GCA_035499835.1 Pseudolabrys sp. | reverse complement strand
ATGCCGACGCAAGGGTCGTGGCGGCCCTTGGTGACGACCTCGGTGTCGCGGCCGTATTTGTCAACGGTCTTGCGCGGTTTGAGGATCGACGACGTCGGCTTCACCGCAAAGCGAACGACGATCGCCTGGCCCGTGGAGATGCCGCCGAGGACGCCACCGGCATGGTTGGAGAGAAACACCGGCTTGCCGTCATTGCCCATCCGCATCTCATCGGCATTGTCCTCGCCGCTCATTGCCGCGGTGGCAAAGCCATCGCCGATCTCGACACCCTTGACGGCGTTGATGCCCATCAGCGCGCCGGCCAGATCGCCGTCGAGCTTGGCATAGACCGGTGCGCCGAGCCCCGCCGGCACGCCCTCGGCGACGATTTCGATCACTGCGCCGCAGGAGGAGCCGGCTTTGCGCACGCGGTCGAGATAGTCCTCGAAGAATTTCGCCTGCTCGGCATCGGGACAGAAGAATGGATTTTTCTCGACCTCATTCCAGTCCCAGTGCGCGCGGTCGATCTTGTGCGGGCCCATCTGCACTAGCGCGCCGCGCACGGAGAGGCCGGGCACGACCTTCCGCGCCACGGCGCCGGCGGCGACGCGCGCCGCCGTCTCGCGCGCGCTGGCGCGGCCACCGCCACGATAATCGGTGATGCCGTATTTTACGTCGTAGGTGTAGCCGGCATGGCCGGGCCGATACTTGTCCTTGATCTCGCAGTAATCCTTGGAGCGCTGGTCGACATTCTCGATCAGCAGCATGATCGGAGCGCCGGTCGTCACCTGCACGCCTTCGTCGCCGGTGAAAACACCGGACATGATCTTGACCGCATCCGGCTCCTGCCGCTGCGTGGTGAAGCGCGATTGGCCCGGCCGGCGCTTATCGAGAAATTGCTGGATATCCGCGGCCGCCAGCGGAATACGCGGCGGGCAGCCGTCGACCACACAGCCGATCGCCGCGCCGTGGCTTTCGCCGAAGCTGGTGAAGCGAAACAGATGGCCGAAAGTGTTGAACGACATGGCCGCACGCCCGTTGTTGGCCGCGGTTGGTAACGCGCTCGCCGTTCGCGGTCAAATCAGCCGTCAACGGCGGTTTTTCCCGCCGCCGAACCTTTACTGCCACGTTTGCGTGCGGACGCCGCCGCACCGAAGGCTTGAAACAGCGCGCGGTTGACGGCGTTTCGTTGCGGGTCGTATTCGGCGTGCCATTGGACGCCCAAGGCAAAGCCAGGCGCATCGGCGACGCGGATCGCCTCGATGGTGCCGTCTTCCGCCACGCCCTCGACGACGATGCGCTTGCCCAGCTCGAGAATGCCCTGCCCGTGCAGCGAGTTCACGCGAATCGTCTCCCGGCCCAGCAGTTTCGCGAAAGCGCCGCCCGGCACCAGCCGCACGTCATGACGCTCGCCGAAAACCACCTCCTGGTCCGGATGGATTTCGCCGGTCGGCAATCGCGGCATGCGGTGATTCAAGCGACCGGGCAAATCCCTGATCTCCGGATGCAGCGAGCCGCCGAAGGCCACGTTCATTTCCTGGAAGCCGCGGCAAACGCCAAACAGCGGTACGCCGCGCTCGACACACACTTTGACCAGCTCCAGCGCCAGCGCGTCACGGCGCCTGTCGTAGGGCTCGTAGCTTGGATGTTCTTCGGCGCCGAAATGCGTCGGATGGACGTTGGCGCGGGCCCCCGTCAGAAGCACGCCGTCCACCGTCGCCAGCAAGCTCTCGATATCGGTGACCGCCGGATCGCCGGCAAAGATCAGCGGCAAAGCGCCTGCGACTTCGGCCACCGCCGCCAGGTTTCTCTCGCCGACGCGCTGGGCGCGGAACCGGCCATCCGCAAGGTGCTCACTCCCAATCACGCCGATCACCGGCCTTTTCATTGCCTGCTTTTTCCCAGTTCAGCCCGCGCGACGGCTGCGCGCGGCAAACGTGGCGCATAGCATGGAAGCCTTTGCCGCTGATATACGCGAGCCATCAAATTTCAATGTTTCCCGTGAGCGGCGGCAGATTGAACTACGCGTAGCGCGTCAGCGTCTCGCCCTCGATCACATAAACAACGCCTTGTGCGATATCGAGGAGCGGCGCCGCCGCTGGCTTGGCAATGCCGAGCGCGGCAAACAGCCCGCGCGCGGTGCCGCCATGCGCGGTGACGACGACGTCGCGGTCGAGCGCGCGGTACCAGGCGTGCATGCGCTTCGACACCGCCTCGTAGCTCTCGCCGCCAGGCGGCAGGAAATGCCACTTGTCGTGCTCGCGCATGGCGATGCGCTGCGGATCGCGCGCGCGCAATTGCGCGATGGTGAAGCCTTCCCAGTCGCCGAACGAGATTTCGCTGAGCGCCTGATCGGTGCGGTAGCCGCCGGCGGCAAGGCCGAGCCCGGCGCGAGCCAGTTCCATGGTCTCTCGCGCCCGCTTGAGCGGGCTCGACACATAATCGTAACTCGTAGCCTCGCGCCCGGCGCGGGCAAACAGCTCGCGCAGGATCTCGCCGCAACGAGCGCCCTGCGCCCGGCCGCGCGCGTTGAGCGCGATGTCGCGGCCGCCCTGCAGACGGCCCTCGACGTTCCAGTCGGTTTCGCCGTGGCGGAGATAGTAGATGATCGGCGGCGGCATCGGCCCGAATCAGGACTTGTCGACCAGCCCGATGTCCGGCGCGTCGGGATGCTTGATGCCGACGATGTGGTAGCCGGCATCGACGTGGTGGATTTCGCCGGTGACGCCGCTCGACATGTCGGACAGCAGATAGGCGCCGGCCTTGCCGACCTCCTCCAGCGTCAGATTGCGCCGCAGCGGCGTGTTGTACTCGTTCCATTTGAGGATGTAGCGGAAGTCGCCGATGCCCGACGCGGCCAAGGTCTTCAGCGGGCCGGCGGAGATGGCGTTGACGCGGATATTCTTTTGCCCGAGATCGGCGGCGAGATAGCGCACCGAGCTTTCCAGCGCCGCCTTGGCGAGCCCCATCACGTTGTAATGCGGCATCCATTTCTCGGCGCCGTAATAGGTGAGCGTAAGCAGCGAGCCGCCGTTGGTCATCAACTTCTCGGCGCGCTGGGCAAGCGCGGTGAACGAATAGCAGGACACCACCATGGTCTTGATGAAATTGTCTTCCGTGGTGTCGACGTAGCGCCCGTCGAGCTGGTCCTTGTCGGAAAAGGCGATGGCGTGTAGCATGAAATCGAGCGAGCCCCAGGCCCGCTGCACGGCGGCAAAGACCGCGTCCATGGTTGCCGGGTCGGTGACGTCGCAGTGGCCCACCACCAACCCGTTAACCTCCTCGGCCAGCGGCTCGACCCGCTTCTTCAGCGCGTCGCCCTGGTAGGTGAAGGCAAGCTCGGCGCCGTGATCGCGACAGGCGCGCGCAATGCCCCAGGCGATCGAGCGGCTGTTGGCGACGCCCATGATCAGGCCGCGTTTGCCGCGCATCAGCCCCGAGGTTTCCGCCATAGTTGTCCCGTTTTTGGCCGGCGACGAGCCGACCGCCCCGTATGGCACAGCGGTTTGGGGCCAGCAAGCAACGCACCCAAGCCGCGCATTTCGCGCCGATTCAATTCGGTTTCGGGAATATGACGGGGTCG
>DATJYA010000256.1:0-4059 GCA_035499835.1 Pseudolabrys sp. | reverse complement strand
CTGCGCCTGCTGTCGATCGAAGGCGCGCAGCCCGCCGGGCCGACGCTGTTCGAGCATTTGCCTCTGGCAGCCCGCCCCAACCGTTAATCACGCCCGCGGCGCCGGCATCGACGCAGCCTTCGGACTCATGTTAAGGCCATTCACATGAGTTGGGGCAGACGCCACACCCGCGGCTATCACCACGGCAACCTCAAGGAGGCCCTGGTGCAGGCCGCGCTGGACCTGATCGCCGAGAAGGGCCCGGCCGGCTTCACTTTTGCCGACGCCGCGCGCTCGGCCGGCGTGTCGCCGGCGGCGCCCTACCGGCATTTCCGCGACCGCGACGCGCTGCTTGCCGATGTCGCCCGCCGCGGCTTTGAGGAATTCACAACGGCGCTTGTTCGCGCCTGGGATGACGGTAATCCGGACACGCTGAAGGCGTTCGACCGGCTTGGCCGGGCTTATCTGGCCTTCGCGAAAAGCGAGCCGGCCTACTATTCGGCGATGTTCGAAGCCGGCGTTCCGCTCGATGCCGACCCGCAACTGCGCGAGGTGAGTGAGCGTGCCTTCGCCGTGCTGCGCGCTGCGGCGGAGAAGTTGGTGGCGCAAATCCCGGGCGGCGGCCGGCCACCGGCGCTGATGGTAGCGCTGCATGTGTGGTCGATGACCCACGGCATCGCCTCGCTGTTCAGCCGCGGCGATGCCGCGCGGCGCGCGCTGCCGATGCCGCCGGAGGAGCTCTTGGAGGCCGCGATCCTGATCTACCTGCGCGGGCTGGGTCTGCCGGCAACAGCGGCCGGCCGCAGCTAAAAAGTTTGCGCCTTGCGCCCTTGTAACGTCATGCCCAATACCAATGTGAAGGGTATTGACATTGGACTGTCACGCCCTTATCCATGTAAATGTTATTTACATTCACGCGCGAGGCCCTCAAATGCCAATCACCGCAAGGCTTGATGAGTTCGGCAAACCCGCCTGGATCGTGCTGATCGTCCTCGGGTTCATGGTCTGGTGGCCGCTCGGTCTGGCGATCCTCGCCTTCACCATTGGGAGTGGAAGAATGGGATGCGGAATGCACGGCCATGGCCGTTGGGAAGATCGCTGGCAGCGCAAAATGGAGCGCATGCAGGCCAAGATGGATTGGATGCGCTCGCGGATGAGCGGCAATCCGTGGGGCGGTAACCCCTGGGGCGGCAATCCGTGGCGCAGCGGCGGTTCGAGCGGCAACCATGCCTTCGATGAATACCGCAGCGAGACCCTGAAGCGCCTCGAAGAGGAGCAACGCGAGTTCCGCGAGTTCCTCGACCGGCTGCGCTTTGCCAAAGACAAGACCGAGTTCGATCAGTTCATGGCCGAGCGGCGCAACCGCCCGCCGGAGGAGCCTCCCCCGCAGCAGAACTGAGTTCTCTGCGTTTCGCCCGGCCACCCGCTTTCCCCGAAGCGGGTGGCCGCTGCATTTTGGCTCCCTCATGGTGAGGAGGGCCAAAGGCCCGTCTCGAACCATGAGCGCCGCATCCTTCGAGACGGCCGCTTCGCGGCCTCCTCAGGATGAGGGCTGCTAACCTTTCCTTAACCACAATCAGCGCTGTTAGACGGGCTCAAGGAGCGGCCTTGCGCCCTAGTTTGGCCAAGTTTCGCGGGGATTTCGTCAAACCGCCGGTGGCGGGACGTTGGGTTTTCGCGAGACAAGGCGTTTTCGGCTGAGCGCGTGCGCGGTTTCGCCCGGCGCGTTCGCAAATTGCGCCGCGCCGGTTTGACTTGCTAAGACCGGGCAGCGGAAAGGACGTGCCTATGAATCCTGCCGACGTGGCACAGTCGGTGCTCCCGCTGACCTCCGACGTCTCCCTGTTCACGCTGTTCTGGCATGCCGCCTGGATCGTCAAGTTTGTGATGATCGGGCTGCTGATCTGTTCGGTGTGGGTCTGGGCCATCGCCATCGACAAGACCGTGCTCTACACGCGGACCCGCCGCGCCATGGACCGCTTCGAGCAGGCGTTCTGGTCGGGACAGTCGCTGGAGGAGCTCTATCGCTCGCTGTCTTCGCGGCCCAACCATTCCATGGCGGCGCTGTTTGTCGCCGCGATGCGCGAATGGAAACGCAGCTTCGAGGGCAATATCCGCTCCATCGCTGGTTTGCAGATGCGCATCGAGAAGGTGATGGAAGTGACGATTGCCCGCGAGGTCGAAAGGCTGGAAAAGCGCCTCTTGGTGTTGGCGACGGTCGGCTCGGCCGGCCCTTTCATCGGCCTGTTCGGCACGGTCTGGGGCATTATGACCAGCTTCCAGTCGATTGCCGCCTCGAAGAACACTTCGTTAGCGGTTGTGGCGCCGGGCATCGCCGAAGCGCTGTTTGCGACTGCAATCGGCCTTGTCGCCGCCATACCGGCGACCATTTTCTACAATAAGTTTGCATCCGAAGTGAACAAGCAGGCGCAGCGGCTCGAAGGCTTCGCGGATGAATTCGCCGCCATCCTGTCGCGGCAGATCGACGAGCGTGGGTAGCGCATGAGCCCGAAAAGTATGTCCTCGATCGCGATCGGGGATGGGCAGCGGTATTCGGGTCAGATCATGCGCAGGGAGTAGGGGACGTCGTTATGGCTGCCAATGCCGGCACGCCGGTCATCGGGCGCAGGAAACATCATCGCCGCAAGGTGATGAGCGAGATCAACGTCACGCCGATGGTCGACGTGATGCTGGTGCTGCTCATCATCTTCATGGTGTCGGCGCCGCTGCTCACCGTCGGCGTGCCCATCGACCTGCCGCAGAGCCAGGCCAAGAGCCTGGAGCAGGACAAGGAGCCGCTCACCATCTCGGTCAATGACGCCGACAAGGTCTTCCTGCAGAACTCGGAGATTTCCATCGACGACCTGCTGCCCAAGCTGCAGGCGGTGGCGCAGGCGCGCGGCGGCACCGAGGCGCGCATCTATGTGCGCGGCGACAAGAAGGTGGATTACGGTACCATGATGAAGGTGATGGGGCGGCTGTCGGCGGCAGGCTTCCACAAGGTCGCACTGGTCACCGAATTCGAGCAGACCTCTAAATAATGGAGTTCAGGGTCGCGACAGCGGTTTCGGGCGGGCTCCACGCGGCGGTGCTGCTGTGGGCGCTGGTCTCCTTTTCCTCAAAGCCGCTCGAGGCAACCCCGGTCGATTCCCTTCCCGTCGATCTGATCAGCGCCAAGGATTTTTCCGAGATGACCAAGGGCGTCAAGGAAGCGCCCAAGGCGGAGAAGCCCAAGCCGCTGGTGCAGAAGGTCGACGAGCCCAAGCCGGTCGATGAGCCGGCGCCCAAGCTCACCGAAAAGCAGGAAATCAAGACCGCGCAGGAAAAGCAGCCGGCGCCGCCGCCCAAGCCCGATCCGATCGCCGACAAGCTCAAGAAGCCGGACGAGAAGCCGCAGCAGGAGGCCAAGGTCGAGCCGCTGCCGCCGAAGAAGCCGCCGCCGCCGAAGCCGCAACCGAAATTCGATGCCGACAAGATCGCCGCGCTGCTCGACAAGCGCGATCCGCAGAGCAAGGCCGCGACCGGCGCCGAGCTCAATTCGGCGCCGTCGATGGGCACCGCCGCCGGCACCGCCGCGCAGCTGTCGCAATCAGAGATCGACGCTCTGCGCCAGAGACTGATGGCGCTGTGGAATCCGCCGGTCGGCATGCAGGACGCCGATCAGAGCCAGGTCACCATCCGCATCCGCTTCAAGCGCGACGGCACGCTGGCGACCGGTCCACAGGTTCTCACCAGCGGAAGCGGCACTCAATTTGAAGCCATGCGCGACAGCGCCGTGCGTGCGGTTTTCGTGGCGCAGCCCTACACCATGCTGCGTCCCGAGCATTACGACACATGGAAGGAAATTGATTTCACTTTCGACACCAAACAGATGTTCCACGATCTTCCGATAAGGTAGCGCCATCCCGTGATTGACAATGCCAGTCTGAAATTCAACCGACGCCATTTGCTGCTCGGAGCAAGCGCCGGCGCGCTGGTCGCGCTCGGCTCGCGCTCGGCCAACGCCATTCTCAACGTCGACATCAATCAGGGCAATGTGCAGCCGATGCCGATCGCGGTGCCCGAATTTGTCGCCGGCGC
>DATJYA010000255.1:0-3262 GCA_035499835.1 Pseudolabrys sp. | reverse complement strand
GTTCACCGGCGCCTCGCGGTAAAGCCGCGGCATGATGCTTTCCTCGATGTAGCCCGAGCCGCCGAGCACCTCCATCGCTTCGTAGGTGAGATAGGGCGCGCGCTTGCAGATCCAGAATTTCGCCGCCGGCGTCACCACGCGACGGAACACCTGCGCCGCCTCGTCGTCCTCGTCATAGGCGCGCGCGAGGCGGAAGGTGAGCACGGTCGCCGCCTCGCATTCGAGCGCGAGGTCGGCGAGCACGTTGGTCATCAGCGGCTGGTCGATCAGCTTCTTCTGGAAGGCGGTGCGGTAGCGCGCGTGATGCACGCCTTGCGCCACCGCCTGCCGCATCAGCGCCGAGGAACCGATGCAGCAATCGAGCCGCGTATAGTTGCCCATCTCGATGATGGTGGGAATGCCGCGGCCCTCTTCGCCGACCAATTGCGCGAAGGCGCCGTCGAACTCGACTTCGCTCGAGGCGTTCGACTTGTTGCCGAGCTTGTCCTTGAGTCGCAGGATGCGGATGGCGTTGCGCTCGCCGTCCGGCGTCCAGCGCGGCATCAGGAAGCAGGACAATCCCTTCGCCGCCTGCGCCAGCACCAGGAAGGCGTCGCACATCGGCGCCGACATGAACCATTTGTGCCCATACAGGCGGAAGGAGCCGTCGCCGGCAGGCTCGGCGCGGGTGACATTGGTGCGCAGGTCCGAGCCGCCCTGGTTCTCGGTCATGCCCATGCCGACGAGCGCCGCGGTCTTGTCCTCGACCGGAATGAAGCGGCGGTCGTAGTCGCGGCCGAAGATCTTCGGCAGCCATTGCCTGGCGAGGTCCGGCGCGTGGCGCAGGCTGGGCACCGAGCCATAGGTCATGGCGATCGGGCAATAAACCCCGCTCTCGATCTGGTTGAGCATGTAGGTGCCGGCGGCGCGCGCCACATGCGCGCCCGGCTGCGGGTGCGACCAAGGGCTCGAATGCAGACCCGCGCGCAGCGCGATCGCCATCAGCTCGTGCCAGGCCGGGTGGAACTCGACCTCGTCGAGGCGGTGGCCGTAGCGGTCGAGTATTTTGAGCTGCGGCGGGAATTTGTTGGCGTCGAAGCCGAGCTGCACGGTCTCCGGCCTGCCCAGCGTGGCGCCGAGCGCGTGGAGGCCATCCTCCGCCCAGCCTGCCCGCTCGCGCGCAACCGCTTCGCGCAGCACGGCGTCGCTGGCGAAGAGATTATAGGGCTCGAGCGGCGGCGGCTGGTTGTCGACCTCGAACATTTTCTCCACCGGTCATTCCGGGACGCCGCACGAGCGGCGGGCCCGGAATCCATACTCCGCGGCACTGGGGCTATGGATTCCGGGTTCGCGGCCTCACCGGCCGCGCCCTGGAATGACGGAGCCTATTGCACCCGCTGATTCACGGGAACAGCGCCACCTGCTCCAGCCCCATGGCTTCCGGCCAGCCCATGATCAGATTCATGTTCTGGATCGCCTGGCCGGAAGCGCCCTTGACCAGATTGTCCAGCGCCGCAATGACGATGGCGCGGCCGGGGATGCGGTCCTTGGCGACGCCGATGAAGGTCATATTCGAACCGCGCACGTGCCGCGTCTGCGGCGTCTCGCCGAACGGCAGCACGTGTACGAAAGGCTCCTTCGCGTAGAACTTTAAAAGTATCGCATGAAGCTCCTCGGGGGTGCGGCCGCGCCGGCCCCGCACATAAATCGTCGACAGAATCCCCCGATTCATCGGCACCAGATGCGGGGTAAAGCTGACAATCACCTCGCGGCCCGCCACCAGCGAAAATTCCTGGTCGAGCTCGGCCATGTGCCGGTGGCCGCCGACACCATAGGCGTTGAAGCCCTCGGAGACCTCCGAGAACAGCATGGATTCGCGCGCCGCCCGCCCCGCTCCGGTCATGCCCGACTTGGCGTCGACCACGATCTCGTCGAGCTCGATCGCCTTGGCCTTGATCAGCGGGATCAGCGGCAGCTCGGCGCAGGACGTATAGCAGCCCGGATTGGCGACCAGCCGCGCCTTTTTGATGTCGCGCCGGTGGATTTCGCAAAGCCCATAGACCGCCTCTTTCTGCAGCTCCGGCGCGTGATGCTCGTGGCCGTACCACTTCGCATAGGCCGCCGTATCGGCGAGGCGAAAGTCGGCCGAAAGGTCGACGACCTTGGTCGCCGGCGCCTGCGCCAGCAATTCCTTGATGACCTTCTGCGTGGTTGCATGCGGCAAGGCGCAGAAGGCGACGTCGAGCCCAGCTTTCGCCCAGTCGATCCCGTCAAGGGCAACGAGTGTCGGCAATGCGAACGGAGAGAATTGCGGAAACACCTCGCGCATGGCCTTGCCGGCGCTGCGCTCGGCAGTGAGCAAAACGATTTCCACCCGCGGATGCCGCAGCAGCATGCGCACCAGTTCGGAGCCGGTATAGCCGGAGGCGCCGAGCACGCCGATTTTCGCTTTTGTCGCCATGGCTAGTGTCCTCCGCCGGCAGTGGAAACGCAGCCGGCCGCGCCCGGCCGGTCGTATAGCAGATGCGGCCGCAGCGCGGCCATGCGCGCGGCGATGGTCCGCGAGCCCTCATCGGCTCGCGCGGCGAGCGCGGCGGTGACCGCGGCGTAGTCGGCATCGGCCTTGTGCTGATTGAGCTTGAAGGTGCCGTCGATGTCTTCGACCAGCATCTCGATCGCGACGATCCCCTGCATCAGCATGTTCAGCCGCTCCGGCGCAACGCGCTCTTTCGACCACGACGGCTTCGGTGCCAGCGCGCGCTCGAACCGTTCGGTCAGCGCGTCGAGGTGTCCGCCCGCATGGTCCGGAGGAACGACGTGAACGGGACCGCTCAGTTGCACCGTTTCATACAACCAGGTCGGCACCTGGCCGCTGCCGGGATACCAGTCGGCGGAGACGTAGGCGTCGGCGCCCTGCACCGCCAGCAGCCAGTAGCCGCCCTTGACCGCCAGCGCCGCCAAAGGATTCGAGCGCGCAACGTGAAAGGCGACGCGCGGGCTCTTGCCGTCCGCTTCGATGAGCAGGAACGGTACGCTCGCGGCGACAGGCCGCCCTCCGTCGGGCGCGATCATGACGCCGAAGCCGCGCGCGCCGGCAAAAGCCAGCGCCAGCGCGGGATGAATCTTGAAAGGCGAGCGGGTGTTCATGGTCGATCTCCGGGTGAAGAGGCCGCCGGAGGCCGCGCCGCATTGTCTTTGAGGGGAGATCAGACGATGTGCCGCGGCTTCAAGTCCGGCAGCACGGGGGGCGTAACGATTAAACGCGAACGCGCGCCCGTGCCGT
>DATJYA010000254.1:0-4020 GCA_035499835.1 Pseudolabrys sp. | reverse complement strand
GCGCGATTTGGCCGCCCCTCTCACCCGCCGCCGCGACGCCGGCTTGGCGCGGACCCGCTTGGCCGCCGGCTTGCGGCGGGCAGGCTTGCGGGCGGCCGCCTTGACGGCTGCCGGCGTCAGAATCGCATCGATCGCCGCGGTCACCGCATCGATCGGTGCCATGCCGTCCACCGTCTTGAGCGTGCCCTTGCCCGCATAATAATCGACCAGCGGCGCGGTCTGTGCGCGATAGGCCTCCAGGCGCCCCTTGAGCACCTCCGGATTGTCGTCGGCGCGCAGTTTTTCCCCGCGGGCGGTCATTTCCGCCACCCGGTTTTCGATGCGCTTGATCAGAATGCCCTCGTCCACCTTGAGCTCAACCGCGCCGTCGAGCTTGAGGCCGCGCGCCGCGAGCAGCTTCTCGAGCGCCTCGGCCTGCGCCACCGTGCGCGGGAAGCCATCGAGCACGAAGCCGCGCTTGGCGTCGGGCTCGCCGATGCGGTCGGCAATGATCTGCACCACCACCTCGTCCGGCACCAATTGGCCGGCATCCATGATGCTCTTGGCACGCTGGCCGACCGGCGTTCCGGCGGCGACCGCCGCGCGCAACATGTCGCCGGTAGAGAGATGGACGATGCCGTGTTTCTGGACCAGGCGTTGCGCTTGCGTGCCCTTCCCCGCCCCCGGCGGACCGAGCAGGATCAGTCTCATCTTTGCCGCCCCCGCAGCTTCGAACGTTTGATAAGGCCTTCATATTGGTGCGCCAGCAGATAGCCCTGGATCTGCGCCACCGTATCCATGGTCACGCTGACCACGATCAGAAGCGAGGTGCCGCCGAAATAGAACGGCACCGCCGCGTAAGAAATCAGGATTTCCGGGATCAGGCAGACGATTGCGAGATAGATCGCGCCGACCACGGTGATGCGCGAGAGCACATAGTCGATGTATTCCGCCGTGCGTTCGCCCGGCCGGATGCCGGGAATGAAGCCGCCGTGCTTCTTGAGGTTGTCTGCGGTCTCGGTCGGGTTGAACACGATCGCGGTGTAGAAGAAGGCAAAGAACACGATCAGCGCGAGGTAGAGGAACAGGAACAGCGGCTGCCCGTGGCCCAGCAGTGTGGTGATGGTGGTGAGCCAGCCCGGCCCCGAGCCGGCGTTGAAATTGGCGACCGTCGTCGGCAATAGCAGCAGCGAGGAGGCAAAGATCGGCGGGATCACGCCCGAGGTGTTGAGCTTGAGCGGCAAATGCGAGGATTGTCCCTCGAACATGCGGTTGCCGACCTGCCGCTTGGGATACTGGATGAGCAGGCGGCGCTGCGCGCGCTCCATGAAGACGATGAAGGTGATGACCGCGACCGCCATGACGATGACGGCGAGGATCAAGCCGGTCGACAGCGCCCCCTGACGGCCCAATTCCAGCGTGCCGGCGATCGCCGCCGGCAGACGGGCGACGATGCCGGCGAGGATGATGAGCGAGATGCCATTGCCGATGCCGCGCGAGGTGATCTGCTCGCCGAGCCACATCAGGAACATGGTGCCGCCGGTCAGCGTGACGACGGTGGAGATGCGGAAGAACCAGCCCGGATCGCTGACCACGCTGCCGGCGCCTTCCAGCCCGATGGCGATGCCGTAGGCCTGGAACGCCGCCAGCACCACGGTGAGATAGCGCGTGTACTGGTTCATGATCTTGCGCCCGGCCTCGCCTTCCTTCTTCAAGGCTTCGAGCGTGGGCGACACCGTCGTCATCAGCTGAATGATGATCGAGGCGGATATGTACGGCATGATGTTGAGCGCAAAGATCGCCATGCGCTGGATGCCGCCCCCGGAGAACATGTTGAACATGCCGAGGATGCCGCCGGCCTGGGTATTGAAGATCTGCTCCCAGGCGTTGGGATCGATACCGGGCAGCGGGATATAGGTGCCGAGCCGGAACACCAGCAGCGCGCCGAGGGTGAACCAGATGCGCTTCTTGAGCTCGTCGGCCTTGGCCAGCGCCGAGAAGTTGAGATTGGCCGCCAGTTGTTCCGCCGCCGAGACCATCAGTCGCTCCTGCCCGCCCCCACTTCGCCCCGTTTCGCCCCGCCCGCCTTAGATAGGCCGGCCCGGGAAAACCGGTAGGCGCGTCAGGCGCCGCCCTCGGGCTTTGCCGCCGCGGCCTCGGGCTTGCCCTCGGGTTTGCCCTTGGGCTTGCCGCCGCCCTTGGCCGCGTCCAGCGCCGCGCGCTTGTTCTTGCCGCGCGGGACTTCGTCCACGTCCTTCGCCGGCGCCAGGATTTTTACCGTGCCGCCGGCCTTCTGCACGGCTTCAATCGCCGATTTCGAGGCCCGCCAGACGGCGAGATCGACCTTGCTCTTGAGCTCGCCGGTGCCGAGCAGCTTGACGCCGCCCTTGGCCCGCCGCATCAGCCCGCCCTTGACCATGGCGGCGACATCGATGGTGGCATTGACGTCGATGCGGCCGGCGTCGATCGCCGCCTGCAGCTTGCCGAGGCTGGTCTCGTTGAGCCTGACCGCGAACGAAGTGTTGCGGAAACCGCGCTTCGGCAGGCGGCGATGCAGCGGCATCTGCCCGCCTTCGAAGCCCTTGATGCGCACGCCGGTGCGCGCGGTCTGGCCCTTGCCGCCGCGGCCGCCGGTCTTGCCCATGCCGGAGCCGATGCCGCGGCCGATACGCAGGCGATTCTTGCGCGCGCCGGGATTGTCGGCGATCTGGTTGAGTTTCATTGTCTTCGTCCTTCGACCTCTCATTTGTCATGGCCGGGCTTGTCCCGGCCATCTCGCTTAGGAAGGCATTGCGCGTCCCCAAGCGGGGTCACCGGGACAGGCCCGGTGACGACAGGAATCTATTTCTCCTCGCCGACCACGCGCACCAGATGCTGCAGCTTGCGGATCATGCCGCGCGTCGCCGGGGTATCCGGCAACTCCTTGATGCGGCCGATCTTGTTGAGGCCGAGCCCGATCAGCGTCGCGCGCTGGTCGAAGTGGCGCCGCAACGGGCTGCCGACCTGCTCGACCTTGATGGTTTTTCCTGCCGCCATGGGACCGATCCTTACTCCGCCGTCGCTTCGGCCTCGCCGCCCTCGCGGCGGCGCGCCTGCAGCGCGGAAACCTTGATGTTGCGGCGCGCGGCCACCGAGCGCGGCGAATCCTGGTGCTTGAGCGCATCGAAGGTCGCGCGCACCATATTGTAGGGGTTGGAAGAGCCGAGCGACTTCGCCACCACGTCCTGGATGCCCAGCGACTCGAACACCGCGCGCATCGGACCGCCGGCGATGATGCCGGTGCCCGGAGGCGCCGCGCGCAGGAACACCTTGCCGGCGCCGTGATGGCCGAGCACGTCGTGATGCAGTGTGCGGCCTTCGCGCAGCGGCACGCGGGTCAGCGCGCGCTTGGCGGCGTCGGTCGCCTTGCGGATCGCCTCGGGCACCTCGCGCGCCTTGCCGTGGCCGTAGCCGGCGCGACCTTTCTGGTCGCCGACGACGACCAGCGCCGCGAAGGCGAAGCGGCGGCCGCCCTTGACAACCTTGGCCACGCGGTTGATGTGCACCAGTTTGTCGATGAACTCGCTGTCGCGCTCTTCGCGGTCACGTCCGCCGCGTTCGCGATCCCTGCGGTGCTCTCGTCGAGGTTCCTGTGCCATGTGTGCGTTCAATCCTTAAAAATTGAGGCCGCCTTCGCGCGCAGCGTCGGCCAGCGCCTTGACGCGCCCGTGATAGAGATAGCCGCCGCGGTCGAACACGACGTCCTTGATGCCCTTTTCCTTGGCACGCTCGGCGATCAGCTTGCCGACGGCCTTGGCCGCGTCGATGTTGGCGCCGGTCTTGGCGCCTTCGCGCATGGTCTTTTCCAGCGACGAGGCCGCAACCAGCGTTTCGCCCTTGGCGTCGTCGATGAGCTGGGCGTAGATGTGCTTGGACGAGCGGAACACCGAGAGGCGCGCGCGTCCGTTGCGGTTGGTGGCCAGCTTGACCTTGCGGCGGATCGTCGCCGTTCGCCGCGCCGTGCGATCACTTAATCTCGACATCCTCGCATCCCTTATTTCT
>DATJYA010000253.1:0-5026 GCA_035499835.1 Pseudolabrys sp. | reverse complement strand
CGACGCGCACCGGCTGATCCGCTGGGCCGAGGGCATCGGCAAGGCGGCGGAGATGAAGCAGAAGCTGATGGATCTTTATTTCACCGAAGGCGCCGATCTCACCAACCACGCCGTGCTGGTGCAGGCGGCCGCCGATGTCGGGCTCGACGCCGAGGACGTGCGCGCGGCGCTCGAAAGCGATCAGGACGTCGAGCAGATCGCGCGCGAGGCGGAAGCCGCCAAGGAGGCCGGCATCCAGGGCGTGCCCATGTTCATCTTCGGCGGCAAATTCGCCGTGTCGGGCGCGCAGGCGCCGGAATATCTGGCCGACGCCATCGAGCGCGCGGCGCAGGACCGCGAAGCGGCGGAATAGCGTCTGACACGCGCGGTCAGGCCGCCTTGGCCTGCTCCGCGATCGCCGCCAGACGGCGCAGGATCGCCGCGGTGCCTTTGAGGCGATCGACCGGGCTCTCCCAATCGTCGAAGAACACCAGTTGCTGGCTCTTGGCGTCCCTGGGGTCGGCGCGCATGCGCACGGACGAGCCCTGCTCGCGGATGAAGGCAATGAGCCCTTCGGGATTGGCAAAGACATTTTCGCGGAACGACAGCACCGCGCCCTTGGGGCCGGCCTCGATCTTCTCGACATTGGCGCGGCGGCACAGGCCCTTGATGGCGACGATCTGCAGTAGATGCTCGACCTCCGCCGGCAGCGGCCCGAAGCGGTCGACAAGCTCCGCGGCAAAGCTTTCGATCTCGCGCTCGTCCTCGATCTCGGCGAGCCGCCGGTAGAGCGCCAGCCGCACCGCGAGATCGGCGACGTAATCTTCGGGAATGAGCACCGGCGTGCCGATGGTGATCGACGGCGACCAGCGTTCGGCGACGGGGGCGGTGATGCCGGCCTTGAGGCTGAGCACCGCCTCCTCCAGCATCTGCTGGTAAAGCTCGAAGCCGACTTCCTTGATGTGGCCGGACTGCTCCTCGCCCAACAAATTTCCGGCGCCGCGGATATCGAGGTCGTGCGACGCCAGCTGAAAACCGGCGCCGAGCGTATCGAGCGATTGCAGCACTTTCAGACGGCGCTCCGCCTGCGCGGTGATCTTGGCCTGCACCGGCAGCGTCAGCAGCGCATAGGCGCGCAGCTTGGCGCGCCCCACCCGGCCGCGCAATTGATAGAGCTGCGCCAGGCCGAAACGGTCGGCGCGGTGCACGATCAGCGTATTGGCGGTCGGAATGTCGAGGCCTGACTCGACGATGGTGGTGGACAGCAGCACGTCGAACTTGCCGTCGTAGAAGGCGCTCATGATGTCGTCGAGCACGGTCGGCGGCATCTGCCCGTGGGCGACGGCAACGCGCACCTCCGGCACGTTCTTGTCGAGAAAATCCTTGGCCCCGACCAAATCCTCGATGCGCGGGCAGACATAGAAAGCTTGTCCGCCGCGGTAGCGCTCGCGCAGCAGCGCCTCGCGCACCACCAGCGGATCGAACGGCGAGACGAAGGTGCGCACCGCCAGCCGATCGACCGGCGGCGAGGCGATGATCGACAGGTCGCGCACGCCGGTGAGCGCCAGTTGCAGCGTGCGCGGGATCGGCGTCGCCGTCAGCGTCAGCACGTGCACCTCGGAGCGCAGCTGCTTGAGCTTTTCCTTGTGGGCGACGCCGAAATGCTGCTCCTCGTCGACCACCAGCAGGCCGAGATCCTTGAAGGCGACGCCCTTGCCGAGCAGCGCATGGGTACCGATGACGATATCGATGCTGCCGTCGGCAAGGCCCTTCTTGGTGGCGTTCAACTGCGCCGCCGGCACCAGCCGCGAGGCCTGCGCCACGTTGACCGGAAAGCCGCGGAAGCGCTCGGAGAAGGTCTTGAAGTGCTGCCGCGACAAAAGCGTCGTCGGCACGACGACGGCGACCTGCTTGCCGTTGATCGCGACGACGAAAGCGGCGCGCAGCGCGACTTCCGTCTTGCCGAAGCCGACATCGCCGCAGACCAGCCGGTCCATCGGCCGCCCGGAGCCGAGGTCCTTGATCGCCGCCTCGATCGCGGTGAGCTGATCGTCGGTCTCCTCATAGGGGAAGCCGGCGGAGAACTCGTCATAGGCGCCCGGTGTCGCGGTCAGCTTCGGCGCCTCGCGCAACTGCCGCTCGGCGGCGACCTTGATGAGTTCACCCGCCATTTCGCGGATGCGGCTCTTCATCCGCGCCTTGCGCGCCTGCCAGTTGCCGCCGCCGAGCCGGTCAAGCTCGACGCCGGACTGCTCGTGGCCGTAGCGCGAGAGCAGATCGATATTTTCGACCGGCAGATAGAGCTTGGCGGCCTCGGCGTAATGGATTTCCAGGCAATCGTGCGGCGCGCCGGCGGCTTCGATCGCCTGCAGCCCGACGAAGCGGCCTATGCCGTGATCGACATGCACGACCAGATCGCCGGGCGCGAGGCTCGTCACCTCGGCGATGAAATTCTCCGCCCGGCGCGACATACGGCGCGGCCGCACCAGGCGGTCGCCGAGAATGTCCTGCTCGCTGATGACCGCGGCGGCATCGGTTTCGAAGCCGCTCTCGATGCCGAGCACCGCGAGCGCGACGGTATGTTTGGGCAGCGCCTGCGCCTGCGGCCACGACGCGACATTGGTGAGGTTGAGCAGCTTGTGGTCGGCGAGCACATGGCTCATGCGCTCGCGCGCGCCCTCGCTCCACAGCGCCACGGCCACGCGCTTGCCGGCCGCCTGCAGCGCCAGCACATGCCGGCTCACCGCCTCGAACACATTGGCATTGGGCTCAGCGCGTTCGGCGGCGAAGTTGTGGCCGGCCCGGGCGCCGATCTCGATAACGTTTGCCGCCTCCGGTACGGCAAATTGCGTGACCCGCGCCAGCGCCGCGGCATCGAGCCGCGCGCGCCAATCCGCGTCGGTGAGGTAGAGCCGCTCCGGCGGCAGCGGCTTGTAGGGCGGCGAACCGATATCCTTGAGCGCCTCGCGCCGCGCTTCGTAATAATCGGCAATCGTGGTCAGGCGCTCGCGCGCGGCGTCTTCGGCGAGCGGCTCGATCGCCAGCGCGGTGCCCGGCAGGTAATCGAACAAGGTCTCCATCTTGTCGTGGAACAGCGGCAGCCAGTGCTCCATACCTGGGTAGCGGCGGCCTCCGCTCACCGCCTCGTAGAGCAGATCGTCGGGCGCGGCGGCGCCGAACGCGGCGACATAGCCGGTGCGGAAGCGGCGGATGGTTTCGGTGACGAGCTGGAATTCGGCGACCGGCACCAGATCGAGCCCGCGCAGCGGTGTTTCGCTGCGCTGCGTCTGCGCGTCGAAGGTGCGGATCGTCTCCAGCGCGTCGCCGAAGAAATCGAGGCGTACCGGCATATCCATGCCCGGCGGATAGAGATCGAGAATGCCGCCGCGCACCGCGTATTCGCCCGGCTCGCGCACGGTCGAGGCGCGGGTAAAGCCGTTGAGCTCCAGCCATTCGACCACGCCGGCCATGCCCAGCACATTGCCCGGTGCGACCGACAGCGCATGCGTCGCCACGAACTCCCGCGCCGGCACGCGTTGTAGCGCGGCGTTGACCGTGGTCAGCAAGACCGTCGGCCGATCGCGCCCAGTGACGCGCGCAAGCCGCGACAGCGCGGTCATGCGCTGCGCCACCACGCCGGCATGCGGCGACACGCGATCGTAGGGCAGGCAATCCCAGGCCGGGAATTCCATTATCTCGACATCGGGCCCGAAGAAGGCGAGCGAGCGCGACAACGCCGCCATGCGCTGGCCGTCGCGGCAGATGACGCAGAGCGATATCGCCGGCGCGCGCTCGCGTGCGGCGACAGCGCGGGCAAGGTCGGCAAGCACCAGGCCCTCGGCGCCGTCGGCGACCTGCGCCAGCGTCAAGGCCTTGCCGGGCTGCAGCAATGCGGCGGGAGACTTGGCGCTCATGTCGCCTCGCCGCGGTGAAAGGCGATCAAGCTGCGGAACAGCGCGGTGTCCATTGCGTCCGGCGCCGCCTCGGAGCCGTTCACCCAGGCAAAAATCTGCTGGTCGGGAATGTCCAGCCAGCGCTCGTATTCATCAAGCTCGGCCTCGCTCATGGTCGCAAGCCGCGCGTCGGCGAAAGGGCCGAGCACCAGATCCATCTCGCGAATGCCGCGATGGCGGGAGCGGAACAACAGCCGTCGCCGCCGCGCGTCCAGCCCTTCGCTCGAAAGCTCGTTCAAAGCCAATTCTCCAACGCCAAAAACCCGGCGAGGGCCGGGTGCGCGGTTTATATAGAGGCGGGCTTTCGATTTGTCATGGCCGGCTCGTCCCCCTCTCCCCGCCCTTCGCGGGGAGAGGGTCGGGGTGAGAGGCAATAACCGCACGCCCCCTCACCCGGTTTTCTCGCTTACGCTCGAAAACCGACCTCTCCCCGCAAGCGGGGAGAGGTGAGATAAGAAGAAATGCGCCCGCCGGTTCTCAATCCGCTGTTCGCCACGCTCACCAGCCTGTCCGGCGTCGGGCCGAAGCTGGAAAAGCTCTACGCGCGATTGCGCAACCGCGAGGCGCCGCGCGTGGTCGATCTGCTGTTCCATTTGCCGTCCGGCGCCATCGACCGCCGCGCGCGGCCGAAATTGAACGAGGTGCAGCCCGGTCAGGTGGTCACCGTCGCGGTCACCGTCGAGGAGCACCGACCGGCGCCGCCGCGACGCGCGCGCGCGCCCTACCGCATCGTGGCCAGCGACGACACCGGCACCATCACGCTCACCTACTTCAACGCCAGGCCCGACTATCTGCAAAAGCTTTTGCCCGAGGGCGAACTCCGCTACGTCTCCGGCACCGCGGAATTCTACGATGGCATGCTGCAGATGGTGCATCCCGACCGCGTCGTCGACGAAAGGGGTTTCGCCAATCTGCCGCTGGTCGAACCCACCTACCCCCTCACCGAAGGCCTTGCGCTCGGCAATGTCCGCCGCGCCATGGAAAGCGCGCTCACGCGCCTGCCGACGCTGCCGGAATGGCAGGACGAGACCTGGATCGCGCGCGAACGCTTTCCCGCTTTTGCCGAGGCGCTGCGGCATCTGCACCGGCCGGCG
>DATJYA010000252.1:0-2628 GCA_035499835.1 Pseudolabrys sp. | reverse complement strand
GAGTTCCTGCTGCTCAATCCGGCCGGCGAAATCCCGGTGCTGGTGCAGGACGGCGCGCCACCGGTCCCCGGCGCAACCATCATCGCCGAATACCTCCAGGAAACGCGGGCCGGCCAGTCCGCGCTGATGCCGGCTGAGGCCGTGCAACGCGTCGAGGTGCGGCGGCTGGCGAGCTGGTTCAACGACAAATTCCACGCCGAGGTGAGCGGGCCTTTGGTCACCGAGCGCATCTACAAGCGGCATATGACGCGGGAACAGGGCGGCGGGCCGCCGGATACCGACGCCCTGCGCGCGGCGCGCAGCAATATCCGCTATCATCTCGCCTATATCGGCTGGCTGGTGGAAGCGCGCGACTGGCTGGCCGGCGACGCCTTGAGCTATGCCGACCTCGCCGCCGCCGGCCATCTGTCGGCAGCAGACTACCTGGGCGAAGTGCCGTGGGCCGAAAGCGAAGCAGCCAAGAACTGGTACGCGCGGGTGAAATCGCGCCCGTCGTTCCGCCCGCTGCTGGCCGAAACGCTGGCGGGGCTGCCGCCGGCGAAGCATTACGCCGATCTCGATTTCTAGAGCCCGCCGCACTCAAGGCAGCGCTGGTCGAGCAGGCGCGCGCACAAGGCTTCGGCGTCCTCGGCGTGACACGCCCGGATTCGATTCCCGAAGCGAAACAGCATCTCGAAGCCTTTCTCGCCGAGGGCGCCCATGGCGACATGGCGTGGCTCGCAACGATGGCCGAGCGGCGCGGCGATCCGCGCGCGCTGTGGAGCGAGGTGCGCTCGGTGATCATGCTGGGTCTGAACTACGGGCCCGAGGAGAAAGACCCGCTCGCCATCCTCGAGCGCCGCGATCGCGGCGCGATTTCCGTTTACGCGCGCAGCGACGATTATCACGAGATCATCAAGCCGCGGCTGAAGACGATCGCGCGCTGGCTGGTGGACAACGGCGGCGGCGACGTCAAGGTGTTCGTCGACACCGCGGCCGTCATGGAAAAGCCGCTGGCTGAAAAGGCCGGGCTCGGCTGGCAGGGCAAGCACACCAATCTTGTTTCGCGTGACTATGGCTCCTGGCTCTTTCTCGGGGCCATCTTCACGACCCTCGATTTGCCCTACGACACCGCGGACACAGACCGTTGCGGCACTTGCCGCGCCTGCATCGAAATTTGCCCGACGGCGGCCATCCCGGCGCCATACCATCTCGATGCGCGGCGCTGCATTTCGTATCTCACCATCGAGCACAAGGGCCAGATCCCTCGCGAATTTCGCGAGGCGATCGGCAACCGTATCTACGGCTGCGACGATTGCCTTGCCGTCTGCCCGTGGAACAAGTTCGCGCAAGTGGGACGCGACGCGAAATTCGCCGCGCGCGAAACCCTGCGCGCGCCGAAACTGAGCGAGCTCGCGCGTCTCGACGACGCCGCGTTCCGCGCGATGTTTGCCAAGACCGCAGTCAAGCGCGCCGGCCGCGACCGTTTCGTCCGCAATGTGCTCATCGCCATCGGCAATTCGGGCGATGCCTCGCTCGCGGCCGAAGCCGAGCGGCTGCTCGGCGATGCCTCGCCGCTGGTGCGCGGCGCCGCGGTGTGGGCGCTGTCGCGGCTCGTGCCGCGCGCGAAGCTTGCGATGCTCAAGCGCGTCGATTCTGATCCCGACGTGAGCGAGGAATGGGCCGCCGCGCTCGCCTAGGCTTGGGACGCCGACCCCACACTCCGTTCGTTCCCGCGCAAGCGGGAATCCAGAGGCCACATTACGAAGCGGCGGCAGAACTGGGTCCCCGCTTCCGCGGGGACGAACGGGGAGGAAAGCGCCTCAATTGAACTCCCTCACCGCCGCGATCAGCCGCTCAATGTCCTCCGGCCGCGACAGCCGGTGGTCGCCGTCCTTGATCAGCGTCAACACCACGTCGTCGCGGGCAAAGCGCGCCACCAGTTCCTGCGCATGCCGCCACGGCACGTCGGGGTCCTGCACCCCCTGCAGGATATGCACCGGGCAGCCGGTCTCGATCAGCCCGCCGAGCAGCAGATGCTTGCGCCCCTCCTCGATCAACCCGCGGGTGATCGGATAGGGTTCCTCCGAATAGGCTGACGGCCGCATCCAGGCGCCTTTCTCTTCGATCTCGCGCTTGATGGCGTCGGGAAATTGCTTCCACATCAGCTCTTCGGTGAAATCGACCGCCGGCGCGATCAGCACCATGCCGGCAATAGGCGCGGACCCTTTCGACTCGCGCAATCGCGCCGCCAACAGTAATGCCAGCCAGCCGCCCATGGACGAGCCGATCACGACCTGCGGGCCTTTGGCGAATTGCCGGTAAACCGCAACCGTTTCCGCCAGCCAGCGGCCGATGGTGCCGTCGGTAAAGGCCCCTCCCGACTCGCCGTGCCCGGAATAGTCGAAGCGCAGGCAGGCGCGGCCTTGCGCCTTGGCCCAGTCGTCCAGCGCCACCGCCTTGGTGCCCTTCATGTCCGACTTGAAGCCGCCGAGCCAGAACAGCCCGGGGCTCTTGTTGCCGCTCTTGCCCTCGCGCACGCGCACGGCGATGGTCCGTGTCGGTGCAGGTGATTCGACTGTCAGGGATGTCAGACGGGATTCGCTCATGCGCACTTCGGCCAAATTAGCCCGTACCGTTGAACTGGAT
>DATJYA010000251.1:0-11333 GCA_035499835.1 Pseudolabrys sp. | reverse complement strand
CAAGCTCAACGACGGAGGTCATGAAATTCTTTAAGTCATTCCGGGGCGCGAGCACAGCGAGCGAACCCGGAATCCACAATCCCGGCGCTGCGGAATATGGATTCCGGGCCCGGCCCTTCGGGCCGTCCCGGAATGACGCGTCATCTTCACGAAGAGGGGCCTGCGAGTGCCCTCTCAGTATCATAGAGCTCGCCAAGCATCCAGTCCTGGTAGCCGAGCCCGGGCGGAGTGGTCTCGGTCACGCCGACAACCGGAATGCGGGACTTGCGCGCGAGGGAAACGAGGCGCTCCACCGCCTTGTTGGAGGCCTGCTTGTTGAAGAACATCACCTTCACCTTGTGGCCCTTGAGGTCCTGCTCGAAGGCGGCGACATCGCGCGCGCTCGGCTCGGTGTCGTTCATGATCGAGAGCTGGAATTTTTCGTTGCGCATCTTCAGGCCGAGCGCGCTTGCCATGTAGCCGAACACCGGCTCGCTCGCGGTCACCGAGGCGCCGGCAAATTTGGCGCGGATGGCGGCGATCTTGTCGTTCATCGGCTTTAGCGAGGCCGTGAACGCCGCAAGCCGCGCAGCGTAATCGCCGGCGTGCGCCGGGTCGGCCTTGCTGAAGGCATCGGCCAGCGCCTTGGCGGCGGCCGGCATGGTCGAGGGTTCGTACCATAGATGCGGGTTGTCGCCCGACTTCTTGCCGACGAGCTTGGCGACATCGATGAGCACCCGGCCGGGGTGCGGCGCCGCGTTGACGAGCTTCTCCATCCACGGGTCGTAATCGGCGCCATTGGCGATGACGATCTGCGCGTCGGCGATCTGGCGCACGGTGCCGGGCGTGGTCTCGAACAGATGCGGATCTTGGTCGGGATTGTTCATCAGGCTGACCACTGTGACTTGGTCGCCGCCGATCTGCTTGGCGACATCGCCGTAGAAATTCTCCGCGGCGACGACGGCGATGGGGGAGTCGGCCGCGGAGGTGCTGGCGGCGGCGGTGACGGTCAGCAGAAAGGCGAGGGTGGCGATGGTTTTCATGGACAAGACCCGTATTTCAACGATTTGGCGGGGGCGGCACGGTCAATGATGTAACATTATAACATTTCTATGGCAAGGCGGTTTTGCCATTCGCGCCGCTTCGGGGCTGAACTATAAGCGAGCGCATGCGCGTCAATGGAAAAGCCTACCGTACGATCTGGCCCGCCGCGGATGGCGAAGCCGTCGAAATCATCGACCAGACCTTGCTGCCGCACCAATTCGCGATCGTGCGCCTGACGACGCTGGAGGACGCGGCGAAGGCGATCCGCACCATGCAGGTGCGCGGCGCGCCGCTCATCGGCGCCGCCGCGGCCTATGGCATGTGCCTGGCGATGCGGGCCGACGCTTCGGATGCGGCGCTCGATCGCGCCTATGACGCGCTGCTGGCCACCCGCCCGACCGCGGTCAACCTGCGCTGGGCCCTCGACGTCATGCGCGAGCATCTGCGCAATCGCCCGCCCGCCGACCGTGCCGGCGCCGCCTATCGGCGCGCGGCGGAAATCTGCAACGAGGATGTGGCGATCAACGAGGCCATCGGCGCGCACGGCGCGACGCTGCTCGGCAAGATCGCGGCGACGAAGAACGGCCCACTCAACGTGCTCACGCATTGCAACGCCGGCTGGCTCGCCGCCGTGGATTGGGGCACGGCGCTGGCGCCGGTCTACAAGGTGCACGAGAAAGGATTGCCGATCCATGTCTGGGTGGACGAGACCCGCCCGCGCAATCAGGGCATGAGCCTCACCGCATGGGAACTGGGGCAGATGGGCGTGCCGCATACCGTCATCGCCGACAACACCGGCGGGCATCTGATGCAGCATGGCCTCGTCGACGCCGTGATCGTCGGCAGCGACCGTACCACCGCGCACGGCGACGTCTGCAACAAGATCGGCACGTATCTCAAGGCGCTTGCCGCCAAGGACAACGGCGTACCATTCTATGTGGCGCTGCCGTCGCCAACTATTGACTGGAAAATCGACGACGGCATCGCCGAGATTCCGATCGAGCAGCGCGACGGAGCGGAATTGTCGCGGATCAGGGGCCGGCTCGCCGACGGCCGCGTTGTCGAAGTCGATATCGCGCCGGAGGGAAGCGCGATGGCCAACTACGCCTTCGACGTGACACCGGCGCATCTTGTCACCTGGCTCATTACCGAGCGCGGTATCTGCGCAGCTTCGGCGTCGGGCCTGCGCGCGCTGTTCCCCGCCAGTGCGCGCTCGGGCGTTCCGCAGCATGCGTAATCTGTGGTCGGACAGGGACGCGTGCGCGGCAGTGAAGGCCTGGCGCGCGCAAGGCGCCAACGAGGATGTTGCCCTGTGCGTCTACACCACGCGGCTGCTCGGTGGCGAGCCGCGCCTGGTGCAGCACGGCGGCGGCAATACCTCGGTCAAGACGCGCGTGCGCGACAAGGCTGGCGAGACCGTCGACGTTCTGTGCGTCAAGGGCTCCGGCTGGGACATGGCCACGATCGAGCCGCCGGGGCTGCCGGCGGTGCGGCTGAAGCCGCTGCTGGCGCTCGCCGCGCTGCCGTCGCTCACCGACGAAGATATGGTCGACCTGCAGCGCGGTAATCTCATCGACAGCACGTCCCCCAATCCGTCGGTGGAGACGCTGCTGCATGCGTTTTTGCCGCACAAATTCGTCAATCATACCCACGCCAATGCGGCGCTGGCGCTGTGCGACCGGCCGGACGGCCTCGCGCTCGCCCGCAAGCTTTACGGAAAACGCGCGCCCGTCGTGCCTTACATCATGCCGGGTTTCGGTCTCGCCAGGGCGGCAAAAGCCGTGTTCGAGGCGTCCCCCGATTGTGAAGGTCTCATCCTGCACAAGCACGGCGTCTTCAGCTTCGGCGCCAGTGCGCAAGAGGCCTACGAACGCATGATCGCGCTGGTGTCGCGGGCCGAGCGTCATCTCGCGCGCGAAGGCGGCCGGCGTCCGATCCGCGCCACGTTGCCGAAGCGGCTCGCGGCGGCAACCGACATCGCGCCGATCCTGCGCGGCCTCATCGCGGCGCCGCTCGACGTCAACGAAGGCCGCTTCAGGCGTTTCGTGCTCGACCACCGCGCCGGCCCGCGGGTGATGGACTACGTCGACGGCCGCGACCTCGCCCGCTACAGCCAGCAGGGTCCGGTGACGCCCGACCACGTGATCCGCACCAAGCCGCGGCCGCTGATCCTGCCCGCGCCGGAGGCCGGCGCGCTCGAGGCCTTTGCGCGCGCCGCCCGCCGCGCCGTTGCGGCATACGAAGCCGGCTATCGCCGCTATTTCGCCCGTCACAACGCCAACGCGAACCCGAAGAAGCAGCTGCTCGATTCCCTGCCGCGCGTGATCCTCGTGCCCGGCGTCGGCCTGTTCGGCGCGGGCGCCACGGCGGCCGATGCGCGCATTGCCGCCGATATCGCCGAAACCACGATTGCCGTCGTTCTCGATGCCGAGGCCGGTGGCCGCTTCGAAAGCATCGGCGAGCGTGACCAGTTCGACATGGAATACTGGTCGCTGGAACAGGCCAAGCTCGGCAAGCGCGCGGCAAAACCGCTGCAAGGGCAGGTGGCGGTCGTGACCGGCGGCGGCGGCACCATCGGTCTGGCGACCGCCGCGGCGTTCCGCCGCGAGGGCGCGGAGATTGCACTGCTCGATGTCGATGCCGGCCGGGCGCAGGCCGCGGCCGGCAAGCTCGGCGGGATTGGCATGGCCTGCGACGTCACCGATCGCGCCTCGGTCGCTGCCGCGTTCGACAAGGTGATCGCCGCCTATGGCGGCGTCGACATTGTGGTGTCGAATGCGGGCGCCGCCTGGCAAGGCCGCATCGGTGAGGTCGACGACGTCATCCTGCGCAAGAGTTTCGAGCTCAATTTCTTCGCCAACCAGAACGTTGCCCAGGCCGCGGTGCAGATCATGCTGCGCCAGGGGCTCGGCGGCTGCTTGCTGTTCAACGTCTCCAAGCAGGCGGTCAATCCGGGCAGGAACTTCGGTCCTTACGGGCTGCCGAAGGCGGCATCGCTTGCGCTCATGCGGCAATACGCGGTCGACTATGGCGCCGCCGGCATCACCTCGAATGCGGTCAACGCCGACCGCATCCGCTCGGGGCTGATGACCGACAAACTGGTGAAGCAGCGCGCCAGGGCCCGCGGCATTTCCGAGCAGGACTATCTCACCGACAACCTGCTGCATCGCGAGGTGCGCGCCGAGGACGTCGCCGCCGCGTTCCTAGCGCTGGCGCTGGCGCCGAAGACCACCGGCGCGGTGTTGACCGTCGACGGCGGCAACATCGCCGCGGCGCTGCGCTAGAGCATGCTCTTGATGTCGGCCGAGCATGTGGGGAAGGCGTACACGGCCTCGCGCACGGCGCTGGCGCCGATGCCGTGCTTCATCGCCATGGCGAAGATGTGGATCAGCTCCTCGCCGGAATGCCCGACGATGTGGGCGCCGACGATGCGGTCGCTCTCCTCGTCGACGATGATCTTCGCCCAGGCCGCCTCTTCGTTGAAGGTGCGCGCCGACAGCCAGCCGCTCATGTCGTTCGCATGCACCTTGATCGGCCGGCCGGTTTCGCGCGCCTTGGCTTCGGTTAAGCCCACGCTGGAGAGCGACGGGATCGTGTAGACGCACGAAGGAATGCTGGCGTAGTCGTGCTTGGCTACCGGGCCCTCGACGATGTTGCGGCCGACGATGCGGCCTTCGTAGGTGGCGATCGGCGAGAGTTGCGGCGAATTCCACACCGCATCGCCGCACACGTGTACCGCCTTGTTCGAGGTCGAGCGCAGGTGCGCGTCGATGTCGATGCGGCCGTTGCGCTGGGTGACGCCCGCGGCCTCGAGATTGAGCTGATCGATATCGGCGACGCGGCCGGCGCCGTTGACGACGCGGTCGGCGTCGAGCGTCTGCTCTTTGCCGGCATGCTCGAAGGTGACGCGCAGGCGCGCGCCCTGCGGCGCGATCTTTTTCACCTTCACGCCGGTCCTGGCATCGATACCGAGATGCCCGCTGACCGCGTGCACCTGCGCCACCGCGTCGGCGTCCATTGCCGGCAAAAGCTGCGGCAGTGCCTCGAGCACGGTGACTTTGCTCCCCGCACGCGCATAGACATGGCCAAGTTCCAGCGCGATGACGCCACCGCCGACGAAAATCACCTCGCCGGGCCGCTCGGCTTCGCTCAACACATCGTCGGACGTGATCATGTGCTCGGCGCCGGGGATCGGCAGTGGCCGCGGTTTCGAGCCGGTGGCAATCACAATGTGGGTCGCCTCGATCGTGCGCTCGCCGACTTTCACCGTGTTCGGCCCCGCAAACACCGCGCGCTCGCGCAGCACCTCCACGCCGCGGTCGGCCATGGCGCGGGCGAGCCGGGCGGGGATGTCCTCGATCATCTTTTTCTCGCGCGCGATCAGCGCCGGCCAGTCGAACGTCGGCCTGCCCACGGAAATGCAATGCGTGCCGGCGCGTTCGATATCCGCGAGCGCATGGGTGGCGGCGACCAGCACCTTCTTCGGCGTGCAGCCGCGGTTGGGGCAGGTGCCGCCGAGCTCGCGCGGCTCGGCTACGGCGACGGACATTCCGGCGGCGCGCGTCGCCACCGTCACGCCGAGGCCGGCATTGCCGCCGCCGATAATCAGCACGTCATATTTTTTGTTGCTCATGGCCCGCGCCTCCCCCACCGGTTGCAACCTTAGTCCGCCGCCGGGGTCACGCGCCAATTCCAAATTCGTGACAGGAAAGGCAGTTCCCGGCGGTCAGGTCTGGTCGCCGTAGCGCTCCTTGACGGCGGCGGCGACGAACATCTTGCGGCCCTGCCGGCCGGTGGTCGTGCCATGCGCATTGCACCAGATGGGGAACGTCGCCGGGTCGATGCGCACCCGCATCACCGGGTGGCCATAGGCTTTCAGCCCGGTTTCCATCTCGATCGCCATCTTGCGCCACTCGGCCCAGTTGCGCGGCATGCTGTCGCCATCGGCAAGAATTTTCAGCACGGCCGAATAGTCGGCCTCGTCGATCCAGAACACGCCGACAGCGGGCAGCGGTTTGTCGTCGGGAACAGGCATAGCCGCAAATCTAGCACGAATGATGCGTGTGAATTCAGTCAACGTCCTGTTGCACGATTGACCGATGCTGAGCTACGCACAAAGCAGATCGGCAACAACGTGCGAGCCATGCGTCAGCAGCCCAGCCAAGATTTTCTGCCTAAAAAAGAGCCGTCCCTGCCGCATCACGCACTGAGCCGCCGGGCGCTTGTCGCCGGCCTGCCGCTATTGCTTGCCGGTTGCGTCACCGGCGGCGACTACAGCAGCACGCGGGACGGCGGCTTCAACATTGCGCCGGTCGACCTCACCACCGTCGATCAGAGCCTGTTGCGCCAGGAAGTCGCC
The DNA here is from genome assembly GCA_035499835.1 of Pseudolabrys sp. Taxonomy (GTDB): domain Bacteria; phylum Pseudomonadota; class Alphaproteobacteria; order Rhizobiales; family Xanthobacteraceae; genus Pseudolabrys. The sequence goes on along the minus strand of DATJYA010000251.1, from coordinate 4,951 downwards.
TGGAAAGGCAAGGAGAAGCCGGGCAGCATCGTCGTCAATGTGCCCGAGCGCCGGCTCTACCTGATCGAGGCCGACGGCCGCGCGCTGCGTTACGGCATCGGCGTCGGCCGCAGCGAAGGGTTGAATTTCCGTGGGCAAGCGGTGATCGGCCGCAAGGAGAAGTGGCCGCATTGGACGCCGACCGCCAACATGATGGCGGCGATCCCGCTGTACCGGCATTACGCCGGCGGCATGGACGGCGGCCCCGACAATCCGCTGGGGCCGCGCGCGCTCTATCTTTACCGCGACGGCCACGACACCTTTTTCCGCCTGCACGGCACCACCGAACCGGAGACCATCGGTCAGGCGGTTTCCTCGGGCTGCATTCGCCTGTTCAATCAGGATATCATCGACCTCTACAACCGCGTGCCGGTCGGCACGCGCGTGACGGTGGTGCAGGGCTGACATGTCGAAACAGTCGATGCGCGAGGAAGCCGAGCGTCTGGTCAGAGAGGCGATGGAGCGCAAATCCGTCACCGTGACCGAAGGCGACACCCGCATCGAGGCCCACTGCGGAAAGTGCGGCGCGCCAAACCGTATCAAGGCGCCGAGAGGACAGGCGCGCGTCGAATATACCTGCAAGGAATGCGGGCATAGGCAGAAGACCCTTTGATCCGCGGCCCGCGCGCTCGATCTCTGTCGCCACGGCTGCGCCATGTCCCGCCCGCACGGACCCCGGCGAGCGGGATACCGTTGGTTCGGGGCCGTCTTTCGGCAACTGATTGCCCGGAGTTGCGTTGCGTGGCAGTGGCATGATCAGACCAAGCGTCGGCCATCCGAGGAAGTCGCGCCTCTTGCTATTGTCGCCCGCCCTTCAACGCCGTCTTCTTTGGCTCGCAGCAATCGTCGCTGTCGTGGCCTATTATCCGCGCTTCCTTAAGGGCGACGGGCTACAGGTCTTTGTCGCCGCTGCCGAATGCATGTTGCGCGGCGAAACGCCCCTGCATTGCAAGACGTTGATCTTCGCGTATCCGCCCTTTTTCGCTCTGCTATCGATCCCGATGACGGTGATGCCGGTATGGCTTCGCGACGTCTTCTGGTACGCCCTGCTTCTCGGCACGATCTTTGCCTCGCTCGGACTGTGCGAGATCCTGGCGCGTTCGCTGTTCCCGGCGGCGTGGTCCGAACGCGATCTGGCCCTGCTGCGCGTTTTTACGTTCCTGCTCACGCTGAAATTCATTTTGGCCGTGCTGGAGAACCAGGCCTACGACAGCATCGCCTTTGTGTTTATCCCGCTCGGTCTTCTGGCGTTGCAGCAGCGGCGATCGGTACTGGGCGGCGCCAGCCTCGCGGCTGCCGCGGCGTTGAAGGTCACCCCTCTCATTTTCCTGCCCTACCTGCTGCTCAAGGGCCGCCTTGCCGGCGCTCTTGCCTTCGCCGTCGTGGTTGTTCTCCTCACGGTATTGCCGGACATCCTGCTGCCGCCGAAAGAGTCCTGGCACACAGTCACTTGGCTGCGCGGAGTCATGTTTGCGCCGTTCCTGGCGGACGCGAAATCCGTTTCGTTTCAATTCTGGGTCACCGATTCGCCGATGAACCAGTCTTTCCATGCGGCGGTGTCGCGGATCTTTAGCGAAATCGATCAACCGCAACAATTCGCGTTGGCGGTTCGCACGGTCAGCGGCCTCTACATGGCCATTGTCGCTGCTATTCTTCTCAGGTCGCGGGCAGACGATCGTCTCGTCGCCGTCGACGGCGCGCTGCTGGTGGTCAGTGGATTGCTGTTGTCTCCCGTCAGCAGTCAATCGCATTTTATCGGGCTGATGCTGGCCTACGCGCTGCTTGTCGCCGCCCTCATCAAAGTCTCGTCGATGAGGACTTTCATCGCCGCAATGGTGCTGGCGAGTTTCGTGCTGGCGACCGCGACATCCAACGATGCCGTTGGCCGGGCGTTTACCAGCTGGGCTCTTTCCCACGACCTGCCGATGTGGGGCACGCTCCTCCTCGTTGTCCTGCTTGGGCTTGTGATCTGGTTCTTTACGGCGAAAAAAGTTGCTTCGGCTATGCCTGGTTGACGCCTGCTGCAATCGGGTTGCCCTTAAAGCCGGTGCAACCGCGGCTTTTGCGCTTCGGCGGGGTAGTCCCTATATGATTGTGCGTTGAACGAGGCCGTTTTTCCCCATGACCGCTCCCCAGACCGACAAGATCCCCGTCACCGTGCTCACCGGCTATCTCGGCGCCGGCAAGACCACGCTCTTGAACCGCATCCTGTCCGAGCCGCACGGCAGGAAATTCGCCGTCATCGTCAACGAATTCGGCGAGATCGGCATCGACAACGAACTCGTCGTCAACGCCGACGAGGAAGTTTTCGAGATGAACAACGGCTGTATCTGCTGCACCGTGCGCGGCGACCTCGTGCGCATCATCGACGGGCTGATGCGAAGGAAAGGCAAGTTCGACGCCATCATCGTCGAGACCACCGGTCTCGCCGATCCGGCGCCGGTGGCGCAGACCTTCTTCATGGACGAGCAGGTCGGCGCCAAGACCAAGCTCGACGCCGTCGTCACCGTCGCCGACGCCAAATGGCTGAAGGACCGCCTCAGGGACGCGCCCGAGGCGAAAAACCAGATCGCCTTTGCCGACGTGATCCTTGTCAACAAGACCGATCTTGTCTCACCCGCCGAGTTAACCGAAATCGAGGCGCGCATCCGCGGCATCAATCCCTACGCGACGCTGCACCGCACCGAGCGCTCGCAGATCGCGATCGACGACGTGCTCGGCCGCAACGCCTTCGACCTCGACCGCATCCTCGACATCGAACCGGCATTCCTGACGGCAGACGACCAAGGGCATGAACATGACCACGATCATCATCACGAACATGGCGATCATCATGGGGACGACCATCACCATCATGGCGGTGGTCTCAAGCACTACCACGACGAGGACATGCAAAGCGTGTCGCTCCGGAGTGACAAGGAGCTAGACCCGGACAAGTTCTTTCCCTGGGTGCAGGACCTCGTTGCCAAGGAAGGGCCGAACATCCTGCGCTCGAAGGGTATCCTCGCCTTCAAGGACGATCCCGAGCGTTTCGTGTTCCAGGGTGTACACATGATCCTCGATGGCGATCACCAGCGCGCCTGGGGCAAGGACGAGAAGCGCGAAAGCCGCATCGTCTTCATCGGCCGCAATCTGCCGGAGGAGCAGATCCGCGCCGGCTTCGAGGCGTGTGTGGCTTGAATTTTTCAATCCATTGAGGGATTACAATCGGCCTCATGGTGAGGAGCGGCCGCAGGCCGCGTCTCGAACCATGGGGCCGCCCCATCCTTCGAGACGGCGCATTCCGCGCCTCCTCACGATGAGGACGGAGCGGATGCAGGACTGAGAGGACGGCGACGGATCGCTCAGACCTTCATGGCCAACCGATGCCGGAGCAGCCCGCGATCGAGCGTCACCAGTTTCAGGTTCTCGATTCCGCACTGGGCCAGCAGCATGCGGTCGAACGGGTCGCGCGTGGCCGGCTCGGGCTCCGCGGCCGCCAGCGCGTGATGCTCGTTGATCGGCACGATCTGGATGCCAAGGCCACGCAGCAGCTCGGGCAGGGTGCCGGGCTTCGGCGTCAGCCTCAGCTTGCCCAATCGTGATTTGATCGCGATTTCCCAAAGGCTCGCCGCGCTCAGGTGATGCTCGTTGTCCGGCGCCTTGAGCAAGGCGTCGATGCCGGCCGGCAGGCCGGACTTGCGGGGCTCGATCAGGGCGAGCAGGACGTGGGTATCGAGCAGCAGCCTCATTTGCCGGGCGGCAGCGGGCGCAGCAGAACATCCTCAGGCAACGGCGCGTCGAAGTCGTCGGCGATGAACGGCACGATGGTCTTGATCCGGTGCTCGCGCTTGAAGGCGTCGATCGCCTCGAGCCGCAGGCCCTTGCGCGCCTGATGCGGCACAAGGTCGAGAACCGGACGGCCATTGCGCGTGACCACGATCGTCTCGCCGTCCTCGACCTCGCGGGCGAGCTCGGTCAGCCGGTTCTTAGCGTCGCGCATCGAGACGGTCTTCATGGGCCATAAGTAGCTACATGTGGCTACTTTGTCAATTTGGGAGTTTGCAGGTCCTTGTCGCGCGCCGCCCGAGTTTCGGCGTCATACCCCGAAGGCGGATTTTATTCCCGTTCGTCCCCGCGCAAGCGGGGACCCAGTGCTTCCCGGCAAAGACTGGATGCCCGCGTCCGCGGGCACGAACGGAGATTGCAGCAACTCTGCGTTTGACAACAGGACACGGGCGCAGCACGAAACGCGCATGACCGACCTTCACGCCCCCATCCCCTCGCTCGCCGACCGCGTCCGTTCCATCAACGCCGGCGGCGCGATCGTCGGCGCGCACTTCCTCGGGCCGACCCCTGTCTTCGTCCTCGGCGAAGAGGCGCTGCTGTTCGCGCCGGAAACGGGCGAGCGCCGCGTCGCCGTTCACGCCGGTGCGATTTTATCGAGCACCGCCGACGGCGAGCGTGTCGTCACCGGTGGCGACGACGGCGCGATCGTCGCCACCAATGCCGCCGGCGAGCACAGTGCAATTGCGAGCGATGAGAAACGCCGCTGGATCGATCGCGTCGCGCTCGGCCCCAATGGTGCCGTCGCCTGGTCGGCGGGCAAGACCGCGTTCGTGAAAGTAAAGAGCGGCGAGGTGAAGACGCTGGATGCGCCTTCGACGGTCGCGGGCCTCGCCTTCGCCCCGAAGGGCCTGCGTCTCGCCGTCGCACACTACAATGGCGCCACGTTCTGGTTTCCCAACGCCGCCGGCGCGGCGCCGGAAAAGCTCGAGTGGAAGGGCTCGCATCTCGGCATCGCCTTCAGCCCGGACGGCAAATTCCTCGTCACTTGCATGCAGGAGCCGACGCTGCACGGCTGGCGCCTTGCCGACGGCAAGCACATGCGCATGTCCGGTTATTCGGCGCGCGTGCGCTCGCTCGGCTGGAC
>DATJYA010000250.1:0-4459 GCA_035499835.1 Pseudolabrys sp. | reverse complement strand
CGCGTGCGCAAACTGCAAACGCATTTCGGGCAGGCCAATACCGACATCGAGGCCATTCTGACGTCGACCGGAAAAATCGAAAAGCGCGCCGCCAAGATTGAGGACCTCGAGTTCGACGAGTCGAGGACGGCCGACATCCTCCCCGGCCCCGGCGCGCGCAAGCTCGAGGCCGGGGAGTGAGTCTTCGGCTCGTCATGCCCGGCCTTGTGCCGGGCATCCCGCTTAGGTTGGCAACGGTCCGTCCCCGAGCGGGATGGCCGGGACAAGCCCGGCCATGACAGACTGACGCCATGACCGCCACGCCCAACGCATCGACATCGCGTCCATCCTTTTTCGACGCGGCCGCGGTCTACTTCAAGCCGCGCGTGCTCGTCGTGCTGTTCCTCGGCTTCTCCTCCGGCCTGCCGCTGGCGCTGTCGGGGGCAACGTTGCTGGTGTGGATGCGCGAGTCGGGCGTCGATCTCGGCACCATCGGCCTGTTCGCGCTGGTCGGCACGCCCTACACGGCGAAATTCCTCTGGGCGCCGCTCACCGACGCGCTCGACGTGCCGCTCTTGTCGCGCCTGCTCGGCCGCCGCCGCGGCTGGCTGGTGTTCACGCAAATACTGCTGATCGCGGCGATCGTCTTCCTCGGCTCCTGCGATCCGGCCGCGGCGCCCGGCCTCGTCGCCTTCGCCGCGCTGCTGGTAGCGGCGGCATCCGCCACGCAGGACATCGTGGTCGACGCCTTCCGCGTCGAGAGCCTGCCGGAAAACGAGCAGGCCGCCGGCATGGCCTCCTACGTCGCCGCCTACCGCATCGGCATGCTGGTGTCGACCGCCGGCGCGCTGTTCCTGGTCAGCGGTTTCCAGGCGCAGGGCTTCGCCAGAACGGCGGCCTGGCACTGGGGCTATATCGTCATGGCGAGCCTGGTGCTGATCGGCACGGCAACGGCGCTGATCGCAACCGAGCCCGAGCGCTCGGTCGAAGCCGAGGCGATGCATGCCGGGCAGAAGCCCTTTGCCCGCGTCGCCGAGGCGGCGGCCGGCGCGTTCAAGGACTTCCTCGGCCAGGAACTGGCCTTCGCCATGCTCGCCTTCGTGGTGCTGTTCAAGTTTACCGACGCGCTCTCCGGAGCCATGACCGCGCCCTTCGTCATCGATCTTGGATTTACGCGCAACGAATATGCCGCAATCGTCAAGGGCGTCGGCCTTGCAGCGCTGCTTGCCGGCGGTTTTGCCGGCGGCTTCGTTGCCCGTGCGTTGCCGCTGGCGACGAGCCTGTGGGTCGGGGCGCTGCTGCAATCGGTCGCCAACGTGGCGTTCAGTTGGGTCGCCGTCGTCGGGCACAGCCTGCCGGCGCTGACCCTTGCCATTACGGTCGAGAATTTCACCAGCGCCATCGGCACGGTGATGTTCGTCGCTTACCTCTCGGCGCTATGCCAGAACCCGCTGCACACGGCGACGCAATACGCGCTGTTGACCGCGCTCGCCGCCATCGGGCGCACCTATCTATCCTCCGGCGCCGGCTTCATCGCCGAGGCCACCGGCTGGGTGTGGTTCTTCGTGATCTGCGCGCTCGCCGGCATCCCCAGCCTGATGCTGCTCGCCTGGCTGCAACGGCACGGGCATTTCAAGCGGCTGGAGCCACCGCAGTCATCATCCGCGTAAGCGGATGATCCAGTACCCCCCGTGTCTCCGTGATTACTGGATGCCCGCTTTCGCGGGCATGACATTTCCTTTCAGAACAACGTCCTTTGCTTGATCGCCGCCGACAGCGTGCCCTCGTCGAGGTAATCGAGTTCGCCGCCGACCGGCACGCCGTGGGCGAGCCGCGTCACCTTGACGTTGGCATCGGCCAGCAGCTCGGTGATGTAATGCGCGGTGGTCTGGCCGTCGACGGTGGCGTTGAGCGCGAGGATCACTTCCTTCACCTCCGGCCCGTGCGCGCGCGAGGCCAGCGCATCGATGGTCAAATCCTGCGGGCCGACGCCGTCGAGCGGCGACAGCGTGCCGCCGAGGACGTGATAGCGGCCGTTGACCGCATGCGCGCGCTCCAGCGCCCAGAGATCGGCGACGTCGGCGACGACGACGATGATCGAGGGGTCACGCTTTTGATCGGTGCAGACGGTGCAAGGGTTGTGCGTATCGATATTGCCGCACACCTTGCAGATCTCGATCTTCTCCATCGCCGTTTCCAGCGCCGAGGCGAGCGGCGCCATCAGCAATTCGCGCTTCTTGATGAGATGCAGCGCGGCGCGCCGCGCCGAACGCGGCCCCAAGCCGGGCAGCCGCGCCAGCAACTGGATCAGGCGCTCGATTTCGGGTCCGGCAACGGCGGTGGGCATCAATCGCGACTTTTAGATGCTAGATGCGTTGCGATTCTTGCGTTCCCTCCCCCCTTGTGGGGGAGGGACAGGGAGGGGGGTCGATGCAAGCAAAGGACCTGGAGCCACCCCCCCCTCCCCAACTCTCCCCCACAAGGGGTGGGAGCACGCTGCGGCGTGCGGCACCTGTCGAGGCAACATGTCAACCAAGTCCCAGCCCTGGCGGCAGCGGCAGGCCGCCGGTGAGGCTTTTCATCTTTTCCTGCATGACGCCTTCGGCCTTGCGCCGCGCGTCGGCATGCGCGGCCACCAGCAGATCCTCGAGGATTTCCTTTTCGCCCGCCTTCATCAGCGAGTCGTCGATCTTGACGGCCTTGAGTTCGCCCTTGGCGGAAAGCTTGACCGTGATCATGCCGCCGCCGGCCGTGCCCTCGACCTCGATGCGGTCGAGTTCGGCCTGCAGCTCCTGCATCTTGGTCTGCAGCTGCGCGGCCTGCTTCATCATGCCCATGAAATCCATCAATCGCCCTCGTCGTCGGGAGAAACAACCGGCTCGACGTCGGAATCGGACGTCACTTGCGTCACGCCGACGATCTTGGCGCCGGGAAAGCGGCTGAGCACCGCCTGCACCAGCGGATCGCTCTGCACGTCGCGTTCGATCTCGGCCTGCCGGGCGTCCTGCTGCGCGCGCAGCGTCGGCGCGCCTTCTTCCTTGGACACCACCACGATCCAGCGCTTGCCGGTCCACCCGGAAATCTTGCGCTGCAGATCGTGCACCAGGGTTTTCGGCGCATTGGCCTCGAGCGCGATCTCGAGCTGGCCGTCCTCGCAACGCACCAGGCGCACGTCGTTCTGCAACGCGAGCTTCGCCTGCACGTCGCGTTTCTCGGCGGCGAGCGCGATCAACTCATCGAACGAATTGATCGCCAGGGTCGGCGCCGCCTGCGGCGGATCGGGTTCCGGCTGCTCGGCGATGCGCGGCGAGGCCATCGCCGAGGAGCGCGGACTGCCGCGGGGCGCATCGTAGCGCGGAGCGAAATTCTGCGCCGGCGCATTGGCGCCGCCATTGCCCTGCGGCCGCGCCACGGCGTTGCTGTCCTCGCCCAGCGAGCGGACAACTTCGTCCGGCGTCGGCAGGTCGGCGGCATAGGCGATGCGCACCAGCACCATTTCGGCGGCGGCGAGCGGACGGCCGGCCTCCTTCACCTCGGTGATGCCCTTGAGCAGCATCTGCCAGGCGCGCGACAGCACCCGCATCGATAGCTGCAGGGCAAAGGCGCGGCCGCGCACGCGCTCGGCTTCCGACAGCGACACGTCGTCGGCAACCGACGGCACCACCTTCACGCGGGTGACGAAGTGGGCGAACTCGGCAAGATCGCCCAGTACGACGGCCGGATCGGCGCCGATATCGTATTGCTCGCGCAATTCCTTGAGCGCCGCGCCGGCTTCGCCTTTCATCAGCGTCTCGAACAGATCGACGATACGCACGCGGTCGGCCAAGCCCAACATCTGCCGCACGTCTTCGGCGCGGACAGGTCCGGCCGCGTGGGCAATCGCCTGGTCGAACAGCGACAACGCATCGCGCACCGAGCCTTCCGCCGCCCGCGCGATCAGCGCCAGCGCCTCTGGCTCCGCCTCGATCTTCTCCTTGGCCGCGATGTCCTCAAGGTGCTTGACCAGGAGCGCGGCATCGACGCGGCGCAGATCGAAGCGCTGGCAACGCGACAGCACCGTCACCGGCACCTTGCCGATCTCGGTGGTGGCGAAGATGAACTTGGCGTGCGGCGGCGGCTCCTCCAGCGTTTTCAGCAGCGCGTTGAAGGCCGCGCCCGAAAGCATGTGCACTTCGTCGAGGATATAGACCTTGTAGCGGGCGCTGACCGGCGCATAGCGGATGGCGTCGTTGATCTGACGCACATCGTCGACGCTGTTGTGCGAGGCGGCGTCCATTTCCAGCACGTCAAGGTGCCGGCTCTCCATGATCGCCTGGTCGTGCACGCCCATGACCGGCATGGCGATCGTCGGGCCCTTCACCGAGCCGTCGGGCAATTCGTAATTGAGCGCGCGGGCGAGAATGCGCGCGGTCGTGGTCTTGCCGACGCCGCGCACGCCGGTGAGGATCCAGGCCTGCGGGATGCGGCCCGATTCGAAGGC
>DATJYA010000249.1:0-7255 GCA_035499835.1 Pseudolabrys sp. | reverse complement strand
TCGTCCACCGCAATGTCGAGGTCCAAAGGTCCGTCAACGGCGGCGCCGACGATCTGCCGGCGATCCGCCATCTTGGCGAGCGCCGCCGCGTCCAGGGTCGCTGGCATCTTCGAATTCACCGTCTCGACGGCCGCAAGGATCGCGACCTTCGGCTGCGCTAGGCCCAGCGCCCGCGCCAGGATGATTGCGTTCTGGACGATGTCACGCTTTTGATCGAGATCGGGAGCGATATTCACCGCGGCGTCGCTGATGATGATGCGACGGGAATAGGCCGGCGCTGCGATGAGAAAGCAATGGCTCAAGAGACGGTTGGTTCGCAGGCGGCTCTCTTTCTGGACGATGGCGTGCATGTATTGATCGGTATGCAAGCTGCCTTTCATGAGCGCGCCGACCTTGCCGCCGCCGGCCAGATTGGCGGCGACAGCGGCTGACTCTAATGGATCGGCGGTGGCGACCTTCTTGTAGGACGACACATCAAGTTTTGCTTTTGCTGCTACCTCGGCGATCTGTTCTTCAGGCCCGACCAACACCGGGTCGATCAGCCCGGCGCGCGCGGCGTCCACAGCTCCAGCCAGCGCATCCTCGCTGCAAGGGTGGACAACCGCGGTTGGCAACGGGCTTGCGCCTTTGCGGCGAGCCAGCATTTCTTCGAACGCAATTTTCATGTCAGCCATCGGGCACAACTCCTCAGCGTCAGATGCCTTGAATGCGATTGGGGAAGCGATCATCCGCTTCGATCAAGCGGCCGGAATTTGAAGCTGCTTGCGCGGTAAGGCCGAAACCGCACCGGTCTCGCTGAACAACGTCTCGATTCTCGCCAGACGCCGCTTGGCCTCATTCGAGAGGCTGCCGCTGACGGCAAGGATGCTTCGGATCACACCCATCATCGCGCTGCGTTCTGCGCTATCCGCCGGCAGCAGCTTTGGAATTGCTGTGACGGCACGTTCTTCGTCCAACGTCACCAGCAAGTACTGCTCTTTTAGTTCTTCTTTGAATGCGGCAAGGCTCATTTGCTTCGCCGGCGGCCGCTGCGAGTTGATCTCCCTGAGTATTGTGAATTCACGCCCGTCGAGTCTCCGATCTGGGCGCTGAACATAAATCAAACCGCGAAGCGCGGCTTCGATCGCTGAACCTTGTTCCATCCGGTCCTTTAGTTCGGCCACCGTCCGTTGAACCGCCGCTTCGCGCGCCAATTGACGTTCCACATGCTGCCGCGTCTGCGCTCCATCGGCACGGAGGCCGGCAAGCGCCTGCAGCCACGGCTGGTCGTAGGTGGTCATGAAAATCCCTTCGCAGGCAGCATCGCGCGCCTCAGTGAATGCATCGAGGCATCCGACGATCCAATCCGAGGCGGTGCGCTCCATCGCGAGCAGGGGATTGTCGGCAGACACCGGCCGGCGCTTCCGCCGTATCGATTCCGCCCATTCAGCCACCGCCGACATCAGCGGGTTCTTGTCCGAGAACATCTCGAAGCGCATGCGGTTGGGATGAAGGTGGCGCATTAAGGTTGCGCTTTGCTCGGTCACGGAGTTGCGCACCGTTGGACCCAGGAAAGTGCGGTACAGACCCAGATTGACCTCGGAAACGGCGCGAACAGTCGCAAAACGAAGATCATCCGCAACATCGTTGCCGCCCAGCGCGCGAATGTCCCCTAAAGTGCGCGCCTCCAGACCGAACAGGTAGCGGCCATTGACGAGTTCCCGATTTTCGGCGTCGTCGGGCGCTTCCGTGATCAATGCCTCATAAAGGCCGGGTGGCAACAGATCGATCATGTCCATGAAGTCGACAAGTTCCTTGTCCTCCTTCGTGGCCACCTTGCCGGAGACGAAAATGCCCAGATGTCCGATGCTCTGGTGCATCGTGTAGACGATCGTCTGTCCGTTCGCGACCACTTCGTCGTCGTGGTTGTAAAGATCGAGAATCCAGTCGAGCGCCTGCTGCGGCGGCGTGATGTTGTCGCCTCGCGAGCAGAACACGATAATCGGACTTTTGATGTTGCGCAGATCGACTCGAACGCCATCCGACGTGCGCAGTTCGCCGCTTGACAGTTTGTTGCCGACGAACAGCTGGTCGGCGATCCACTGCATCTCCTCGGCATTGAGCAAAATCAGATTGCCCCACCACTTCTCAAACTCGAGAAAACGCGGAGCTTCTGTGTCCACCTGAGAATAGAGGTGATGGAGCTTGGTCCAGTAGGTGTTCGAGGGCTTCAGGGACTCGAAGTTCTCGACAAGGTAGGCGCCGTCAAATCGGCCGTTGCCGAGATCGCCGGACAGCGCGGTCAGCCAGGTGCCGCCCAGCAACCCTCCTAGATAGCGCATGGGGGATCCGCCGTGCACGCCTGCCCAATAGGAGAGCGGGGCGCCCGCCACCATTACCGGGCCGACGACGTCCGGGCGAATGGCGCTCATCATGATGATCTGCCAGCCGGCTTGGCAATTCCCAATCAGGCACGGCTTTCCCTCCGCTTCCGGGTGCAGTTCGGCGACCCTGGCGACGAAACGCGCCTCGGCGCGACAGACATCCTCGATCGTCTGGCCCGGCATGGGGTTTTCCAGGAAACCGACGAAGAAACACGGGTGCCCGGCCTGAAGCACCTCGCCGATCTCGCTGTCATTCTTCATCCCCCCTATGCCGGGACCCTGGCCGGCCCGCGGATCGAACACGATGAACGGGCGCTTGCTCGGGTCGATCGTGACGCCGGAGGGCGGTTTGATCCGAACGAGAACATAATTCACCGGCCGTTCGAAGGTTCGGCCGTCCATCACCACGTCGGCTGCGAAGTTCAACACGGAGGGCGAGATACGGGCGGCTCGCTCAACGTAGTTATTGCCGCGCTGACGCAGCACGTCCAACGTGAGAATGGCTCGTTGCCATGCATCGACCCAGTATTCCTGGATGGGATTGGCGCAAAGCAGATCCAATGCGTCAGCGCTGCCGGCGCTCGCCATACCCTCGGGACTGCTGACCGGCGCTTCACCGTGCGGCCGACCGAGTTCCGATATCGCTGCCACGCTGCGCTGGACGTTCATGCAACTCTCGTTTTCATCGACATCGGTGATCGCCCCTCAGACGCTTTTCGACTGTGACGAAAGACTCAGGTCCGGCGGGACAGGCTCCCTTCCGGGCGCAAGCGCAAACTACATCGTCCTTGTCCAGGAACCCGAATTAAGGCGGCCAAATCCGCACAAATCGTCGCGAAGCTGGAAACATCAGCCGCTTTCACGGGTCTCGTTGACAACGGGTGGCTTCTTCGCAAATCGACACTGGTTGGCGGCGCGGCTCTCGACCTCCGTTAACCCAGCAACCTCTTTCGATGTGGCAGAGACAGACCTATGACGCGCACGCGGCGAAGGCCGTGCACTGTCGCGATGTCATGAATTCGGCGCCTCGGTGCGCTGCGGCTCGGACACTTACTCGATTAGGAGCTGGGTCATTTTCGATGGCGCTCTGATCGCATTGCGGAGATTTTCAGGGCTTTGGTGGGTTTTATTCGCTTTCCGTGGCGCGGACTGCGATGTACGGCGCACGCTTTTCGATCGCCTCCAAGGAGCGCGACCAGTTTCTCAAAGCAACGAGGCAATCATGCCTGCTCAAACGGCGCCAGCGCCCGCAGTGGCCGCTCCACTGGTTTCCTCTATGACGGATGGTCGGATCGTTCGCGGCTGAGAACCGCCTTGCATCAAATTCTGTACGGAGTGTCACGATGCTGAAGCAAGCCGACGCCACTCGCATTCATGCCATAGCCGCTGGCACCGGAGCGATGCGACGGCAGCTGCCGCACTGGATCGATCACCTGCCGCCATGCAATGCGGCATGCCCGGCGGGAGAGAATATTCAAGCCTGGCTGGAGCACGCACGGGCCGGCCAATGGCAGCAGGCTTGGAATCAAATCCTCGATGACAATCCTTTTCCGGCTGTGCATGGCCGGGCCTGCTACCATCCCTGCCAAAGCAAGTGCAACCGAGGAGAGCTCGACTCCGCCGTAGGCATTCACGCCGTCGAGCGCCTCGTCGGCGATGTCGCACGTAAGGAAAAATGGCAGCCGAGCTGCGGCGAGCCGACCGGGCATCGCGTTCTCATCGTCGGTGCCGGTCCCGCCGGCCTCTCATGCGCCTACCACCTGGCCCGACTCGGCCACGCCGTCGAGGTTCGCGAAGCGACCGAAGAACCCGGCGGCATGATGCGCTGGGGCATACCCGCTTACCGGCTGCCGCGCGATGTTGTCAGCGAGGAAATCGCGCGCATCACGGCGATGGGCGTGACCATCACTTGCGGCCAGAAGGTCGAGGACGTGCTGGCGGAGAAAACCAAAGGCGGGTTCGACGCCGTGTTCCTCGCGGTCGGAACGCAAGCCTCCAATCGGCTCGACATCCCGGCAGCCGATGGCCGCAAACTGATCGACGGGCTGACCTTGCTCGAGGACGCGGCGCGTGGGCGCGCGCCTCGCCTCGGCCGCGTGGTCGGAGTGATCGGCGGCGGCAATACCGCGATGGACGTCGCCCGCGCCGCGAAACGACTCGGCGCGGAAGAGGCGGTGCTGATCTTCCGTTACGACCAGCCGCATATGGAAGCGTTGCCCGGCGAGGCCAAAGAGGCGTTCTCGGAAGGCGTGAAGATCCGCTGGCTCTCGGTCGCCAGTAGTTTTGGCGCGAATGGCGTCACGGTCGAGGCTGTGAAAATGGGACCGGACGGCAGCACGATCCCGACCGGGACGTTTGAGACGCTGCCCGCTGACAGCCTAGTGCTGGCGGTGGGCCAGCACAGCGAGCTCGACTTTCTGCGCGCCGTCTCCGGCGTGGCGATTGGTCCCCACGACGTCGTTGCCGTCGACGAGCAGTTCATGACCGCACATCGCGGTCTTTTCGCCGGCGGCGACATGATTGGCGGCGCGCGCACCATGACGACGGCCGTCGGAATGGGCAAGCATGCGGCGCGCGCGATCAACGCCTATCTCGACGGCGTGCGCTATGAACGGCCGCCCAAGCACGCCTCGATCGACTTTGGCATGCTGGATCTTCCGGTGTTCCTGGAAGCGATCCGACATGCCGAATCGGAATTACCGCTTGCCGCTCGCGCTTCGTTTGATGAAGTCGTGCAGGGCCTCAGCGCCAAGGAAGCGCAAGCCGAGGCAGGGCGGTGCCTCTCCTGCGGCAACTGCTTCGAATGCGACAATTGCTTCGGCGCGTGCCCAGAACAGGCAATCATCCGTCTTGGGCCAGGTCGAGGTTATCGGGTGGAGCCCGATCTCTGCACGGGGTGTGCGACTTGCTCTGAGCAATGCCCCTGTCACGCGATCGAAATGCAGCGTGATCCGCTGTCAGCGACAGCGCCCCTTGGGGCGTTTGGAGAGCCCCTCGCGCCGAACCGCTTCCGCGTGCGCATTTGAGCGGCGGAGGCCTGTGGCGACACCGCCCTCGCCTCCGTGGTCCTGCGCTGCACCCCTGCAACAAAGCGAAACCGTACTGAGGAGAAACACTATGAAGGCGCTGGTCTATCTAGGTCCCGGACGAAAGGCTGTGGAAGAGCGGCCGGTTCCGGAGATCAAAGCGGCCGGCGACGCCATCGTGAAGATCGCCAAGACGACGATTTGCGGCACGGATCTCCACATTCTCAAAGGCGACGTCGCGACATGCGCTCCCGGCCGAATTCTTGATCACGAGGGAACCGGGATTGTCGAGAAGGTCGGGGCCGGTGTGACAACCTTCCGCCCGGGCGACCGCGTGCTCATCTCGTGCGTCTCCGCCTGCGGACGCTGCGAATATTGTCGCTGCGGGATGTATTCCCATTGCACGACCGGCGGATGGATTCTCGGCAACGAGATCGACGGCGCCCAGGCCGAGTACGTCCGGATTCCGCATGCCGACACGAGCCTTTATCGCATTCCGGACGGCGCCGACGAAGAAGCGCTTGTGATGCTCAGCGACATCCTGCCGACGGGCTTCGAATGCGGCGTTCTCAACGGCAAGGTGTCGCCGGGCTGCATGGTCGCCATCGTCGGGGCGGGTCCGATCGGCTTGGCCGCGTTGCTCACGGCGCAATTCTATTCGCCCGCGGAAATCATCATGATCGACTTCGACGGCAATCGCCTCGATGTTGCGAAGCGTTTTGGCGCGACGAGGACCATTAACGCCGCAGACGGCAAGGCCGCGGCGGCCGTAATGAAGCTCACTGAAGGACGCGGCGTCGACACCGCTATCGAGGCAGTTGGTGTGTCGGATTCCTTTCTCACCTGCCAAGACATCGTGGCACCCGGCGGCACGATCGCCAATGTCGGCGTGCACGGCGCAAAGGTCGATCTGCACCTCGAGCGGCTGTGGTCGCGGAACATCGCCATCACGACGCGCCTGGTCGACACCGTCAGCACGCCGATGCTGCTGAAGACAATGCAGGCGCGGAAGATCGACCCGACCAAGCTCATCACCCACCGCTTCAAGCTCGATCGGATTCTCGACGCTTACGAAACCTTTGCGCATGCCGCGAACACCAAGGCACTCAAGGTTGTCATCGAAGCCTGATCGCGGACCAAATGAACGAGGAGAGCTCAGCCATGACAGTCGAACCGCTTCCGCGTGCGCAATTGACGACGGCGAGATCGAAGGAAGTCACCTTAGACAAGATCGCAACTCTCGACGGCAACACCGCCGTCGCCCATGTCGCCTACCGCGTCAACGATGGGTGCGCCATCTTCCCGATCACGCCGTCGTCGCCGATGGCCGAACTTGCGGATGCGTGGTCGGCGGAGGGCCGACCCAACATCTGGGGCGTGACGCCATTCGTCCAAGAGATGCAGGCGGAGGGTGGCGCTGCCGGGGCGGTGCACGGGTCGCTCCAAACTGGTGCGCTGACCACGACCTTTACCGCCTCTCAGGGCCTGCTCTTGATGATGCCGAACATGTTCAAGATTGCAGGCGAGCTCACGTCTTGCGTCTTCCATGTTGCGGCCCGGGCGCTGGCTGCCGGCGCGTCGTCCATCTTTGGCGACCATCAGGACATCATGGCGGTCCGCTCTACCGGCTTCGCCTTGCTCGGCGCCGGATCTGTGCAGGAGGCGCATGATCTCGCGCTCGTTGCGCAGTCGGCGACGCTCGAATCGCGTGTGCCGTTCATCCACTTCGCGGACGGGTTCCGCACCTCGCACGAGGTCAATACGCTCGCGATGCTGTCCGACGAGCAGATCCGAGCCATGATCGACGACGAACTCGTGCGGGCCCACCGGCGGCGAGCCATGAGTCCGGAGCGTCCCGACATCAGG
>DATJYA010000248.1:0-8841 GCA_035499835.1 Pseudolabrys sp. | reverse complement strand
GCCCGCACCATCGCGCCGTTGATGACGCGGCATTTTGCGCGGCGATGTCTGGGGGTCATCGGGCTCACCCTGATCGTGCAGATTCCGATGATGGCGGCTTATGTCGTCACGGCGCACGTGCTGTCGCCGCAAACGCCGATTGCCGATCTTGTCGCCGCCTCCGCCATCGTCATGTTCGCCGCCAGCGTGCCGATCAGCTTCGCCGGCTGGGGCGTGCGCGAGATGAGCGCCGTCATCGCGCTGGGCGCAATCGGCGTCGCCGGTTCCAACGCGCTCACCGCCGCGGTGGTGATTGGCGCCGGTTCGATGCTGGCCATGGCGGTTATCGCGGCCTTTTCGCTCCCAAATTCTGCAAACGGCAGACCGCGGACCGAGCAGCCGATCAGCGAATCCATCAACTATTCGCATGTCCTGGCATGGGTCGTCCCCATCACCGCGGCGATATTTGTGCTGTTTCAGATCTATGTGCCGGTCGGCTCAGGCCTGCTCAACGTCAATTTGGCCGATCTTTTGGCGGTCCTGGCCGCCGCGTTTTTTGTCTTGAAGGCCTTCAAGCAAAGGCATTTGCCGCGATGGAGAGTCGATTACGTCAACGTTTCGATCGCGGCCGCGACGCTGATCCTGGGCATTGGCCTTCTGATCGGGGCCGCGCGATTTGGCTGGACCAATTGGGCTCTGATCAACCGCTTTCTCGGCTGGTTTGTGCTTTTGGCGTTTGGCGCGACCGGCGCTCTGGCGGTGGTCGAGGGCGGCAAAGACGCATTCCGGGTCATGTTGCTGACCTATGCGGGGGCGACCGCCGCCGTTGCGTTGCTTGAAGGCGCATTGGCCTTCACGAATGCGCTGGGAATTGGCCTGTCGTACCACCTGATCGATCCCGGCAATGCCGCGGCTTTTGCACAGAACCATAATTTCTTCGCCTTTCAGCTTCTCATGGCGCTGACCGCCACGCTCGTAATGGTGCGCGGGGACAATGTGCGAACTTTCCTCCTGACCTTGATGCTGGTCGGGTTCTGGTTTGCCGGGTCGCGGTCGGGCTGGATTTCCGCCGCGTTCGTCATTGCCGCGAGCATTTATTTTCGCGTGGCGACGCCCCGCCAGATCGCCACGGCGGTCGCCTTTGCCGGCATCGCCGCTGCGGTTGCCGCGATCCTTCCCGCGGTTCAGACATACGGACTGTCGGGGATCCAGGGGGGCGCCGACAGCGTCGTCACTCCGCGTATCGTGCCGACCGATGCGTCCACGCACGAGCGCCTGGTCTCGATCTGGGGCGGCCTGGAATTATTCGCCGCGCATCCGATCTTTGGTGCGGGGCTCGGCGCATTCAGAAACGAAATGATTCTGGCGCAAAGCGGCATTCCGCTGCTGATCCACTCGACCCCGGTCTGGCTCCTGGCCGAGTTCGGCATCGTCGGGTTCCTGATTTTTGCCGTTCCAGCGTCATACGTGTGGGTGACCGAATGGTTGCGGGCCCGCCAAAGTCAGGCCTCGGCTGTGATCGCCTTATGCTGTGTCGCATTCGCGGTGATGTCGGGTCCTGCCGACATGGTCTATCAGCGCACGTTCTGGCTGCTGATCGGGGCGGCGCTGGCCATGCCCAGAGAGCATGCGCTCAGCGCGGCCGAAACTGCTCGAAAATGATCTGGTCGGCGTAAGCGGCAGCGCGGAGCCGATCGTCCTCACTGCGCACGGTCCAGGTCAGCAGCGGCAGTCCGAACAGGCGGCGCGCGATCGACGGCGCCAGAGCCGGCAGGTCCTTGACCGCATAGGCGACGAAATGCGGGCGCGTGCGCCAAGCGTGCAGCAGAAACGCCATGCTTTGCCTGTCCGCCGCCGGCAGGGCGTCCCATTCGTGATGCGAATAATGACGTTCGGCGACGATGCCGCGCGTGAGATCGGGCGCCTTGCTTCTGACCGCCTCGACCATGTCGGGGTCGAAGGACATGACCGCGACCGCGCCGCGATAGCCGCCGAGTACCACGGCGGCGCGGTCTACCAGCCGTCTATCGCCGTCAAAATGGCTCTTCAGCTCGAGCAGCAACGATGCCCGCCCGGCAACCAGGTCGCACAGCTCGCCAAGCGTCATGATGCGGTCCGCCGTCGTCTTGAAGCGGGCCCGCGTGATCTCGGCCGCGCTCATCGCCGATAGCCGGCCGCTGCCTTCGGTGAGCCGGCCCAGCGCATCATCGTGATGCACCATGGCCTCGCCGTCGGCGCTGATCTGCAGGTCGGTCTCGATGCCGTAGCCGCCGGCGATGGCGGCGGTGAAAGCGCTGGCGGTGTTCTCGATTACGCCGTCGGCGGCGTCATGCAGGCCGCGATGGGCGAAGGGTCGCGCGGTGAGCCAGGCGAGGCCGCGCATCGCAAATCACGCAACTTCGAACTGGCCTTCGACTTCGACCGCGGCGTCCGCGGGCAGGGCGGCGACGCCGACCGTGCTGCGAGCATGGCGGCCCCTGTCGCCGAGCGCTTCGACCATCAGGTCGGAGGCGCCGTTCATGACCTTCGGGCCATCGGCAAAGCCGGGCGCCGAATTGATGAAGCCGCCGAGGCGGACCACGCGCACGATCTTGTCGAGATCGCCGAGCGCGGCCTTGAGTTGCGCCAGCAGATTGATGGCGCAGGCGCGCGCGGCCTTTTGCCCGTCCTCGATCGATACCGTATCGCCGAGGCGGCCCTTGGCGACCAGCTTGCCGTCGGGACCGAAGCAAAGTTGCCCCGAGACGGTGAGCAGATTGCCGCTGCGCACGAAGGGCACATAGTTGGCAACCGGGCTGGCCGCGGCCGGCAGCGCAATGCCGAGCGCGGCGAGCTTTTTTTCGACAGTTCCGGCCATGGGAAGCCTCCTGCGGCTTTCTTGGCCGATCACCGGGTTGTGCGCAAGCTCGTCGGGCCTTTGCGGGCGCGATTGCCGTGAAGGTAGCTGGCCTCTATCTTGCCTCTATCTTGCCGTTTCTGGCGGTGGATCCTTCGATTGGAGCGCTGATTCATGAAAACGTCCGCTGTGTCCCTGGTATTGGGTTTCGCCGCGGTCGGCCTTGCGGCGGCGGCTTACCAGCCGGCAGCGGCGGCGCCGCCCGATAACGTGGTCCTGGTGCCGCACCGGGCGGTTTACGATCTCAAGCTATCGAAATCGAACGGCAGCCACGGCATCGAGGCGGTGCGGGGGCGCATCCTCTACGATTTTTCCGGCAACTCCTGCGAGGGCTACGAGCTCCAGTTCCGCCAGGTCTCCGAGCTCGACTCCGGCGAGGGCAAGCGCGCCCTGAGCGATCTGCGCTCGAGCACCTGGGAAGACGGCGAGGCCAAGAAATTCCGTTTCAATTCGGAAAACCTGACCGACGACAAGACCGCCGACGAGGTCGACGGCCATGCCGAACGCGAAACCACCGCGGTGAAGGTCGATCTGACCAAGCCGAAGGGCAAGAATTTTTCGATCCCCGTCGGCGCGGTATTCCCGACCGAGCATATGCGCCGCATCATCGCTGCCGCGCGCGAGGGCAAGAGCATTCTCGAATTTCCGGTCTATGACGGCTCGGAAACCGGCGAAAAGCTCTACAACACGCTCACCGTGATCGGTAAGGCGATTGCGCCGGGCCAGAAGCCGCCCGAAGACGCCACCGCCACGCAGCCGGCGCTGGCCAAGCTCACGCGCTGGCCGGTGAGCATCAGCTATTTCGAGCAGGAGGACGAGAAGGCGCAGCAAGGCGGCGAGCAGACGCCGGTTTATACGATCTCCTTCGAGCTCTATGAGGACGGCATCTCACGCGCGCTGCAGCTTGCCTATTCGGATTTCACGATCAGCGGCGAGATGACATCGCTGGAGCTGAAAAAAGAAAAGCCCTGCCAGTAGGCGGTGGCCCCTCATGGTGAGGAGCGCTCCGAAGGAGTGCGTTTCGAACCATGAGAACCGGTGGCCGGCCTCATCCTTCGAGACGCATCGCTTCGCGATGCTCTGCATGAGGCTGAGAGAAGGCGCGCGGCATCGCCCCTGTTCTTTGTCCGGCCCGGGGTGAGCCGCATTTTCCGCCGTCGCGCTTGAAGCGCTCCGGCGCGAGAAGCCGCGCGACTCGAAAAATGAGGGCGCGCGGGACGCCGTCGGGTCCAACGGACCCGCGGACCTCGACGCCTCGCGACATCGAGGCCTGTCGAAGTCCGAATAACCGCAAGTCCGCCGGTCCCTCGGCGTCCCGCGCGCGGTGTTTGTGAGGTTTGCTCCACGCCGACCCCGGCGGGCTGACAAGTGTTCGCTACCCACCGCTGGTGACCGCCTGCCGGGCGGCCGGATCGTGCGCGGCTTGGACCGCCGGGCCGTTTCGCCGCATCTCCAGCAAAACGTCATTCCCGGCCACCGCTCCCCGCCCCGCATCTGAAGATGCTGTACAGACACCCCTCGTCGTTGGGGCGGGATAGTCAGAATATATTCCTATCATTTCCACGGTCAAGAGCAGGCGGAAAGAATTTGCGGGGCGCGCTCGTCCGGGGATCCCGCGCATTGCCGAGACCCGGCTATACTGACTCGGTAGGGAGGCTTTCGATGCCGGTTATCGCGAACATGCCTGCAGGCAAGATCGATATTCCCTCGGCGTGGCGCGGCGAGGAAATGGCGGCGCACCCCGATCGCTGGCTGGTGCGGCTCGAGCCGGACGAGATCGCGGAGCTCGAGCGGGCCGCCGAGTCATTTCTGGCGACCACTAGGGAAATCGGCGAGATCACCAAGGAGACATTCCCGCTGCCGCGCTTTGGCGCACACCTGGCGGAGCTGAAAGAAACGCTGATCCACGGCATCGGCTTTGAGGTCATTCGCGGGCTGCCGGTGGCTAGGTATAGCCAGCAGCTTGCCGCCACAATCTTCTGCGGAGTCGGCGCCCATCTCGGCTCGGCGCGCTCGCAAAACGCCATGGGTCATATCCTGGGCCACGTCCGCGACATCGGCGCCGACGGCAAAGATCCGAATACGCGCATCTACCAGACCGCCGAACGGCAGACCTTCCATACCGATTCCGCCGACGTTGTCGGCCTGCTTTGCATTCGCGAGGCGATGGAGGGGGGTGAATCGCTGCTGGTCAGCACGACGACGATCTACAACGAAATGATGGACCGGCGCCCCGATCTGGCCGCCCTTCTGTTCGAGCCGATCGCCACCGACCGGCGCGGCGAAGTGCCGGAGGGGCAGAAGCCGTATCTGCAGATCCCGCCGTTGAACTGGCACGCGGGCTTCCTTACCGGCTTCTACCAGCGCCAGTACATCGACAGCGCGCAGCGCTTCCTCGACGCGCTGCGATTGACGCCGGCCCATGTCGAGGCGCTCGATCTGTTTGACGCGCTCGCCAACGACAAGCGGCTGCATTTTGCCATGAAGCTTCAGCCGGGCGACATGCAGTTCGTCTACAATCACGCGCTGCTGCATGACCGCACCGCGTTTCGCGACTGGCCGGACGCGAAACGGAAGCGGCATTTGCTGCGCCTGTGGCTGAGCGTCGCCGGCGATCGGCCCCTGCCGGAGTGCTTCAGAGAGCGCTACGGCTCGATCGAGATCGGCAACCGTGGTGGCATCATCGTCAGGGGCACGCGGCTTAACGTGCCGCTCGATTGAGGTGACGACCCGACGCGGGAACCGCAGGTTGCTTCCCGCGTTCTACCTCGCGCCATGCTCGGCTCAGCTCGCGCCATGCGCGGCTCAGGATGAGCAAGGCGACGAGGAATATTCTTATGGATCAAACATGAAAACCGCAGCAGGGATCGCGACATGCGCGCTTGCGTGCGCGCTCACGGCGTTCGCGCCGCTGGACGGCGCCCACGCCGGAAGCGCCAGGCATGCTCGCGCTGCCGCACCGCCGCCGCCCTCCATCGGCTATTTCGGGCATTTCCCGCTCGACTACGATAACGCGCAGGCGCAAGCCTGGAGCCTGGCGCCGCCCTACTATCGGCGTCGGCTGTACGACTACTGCGACTACCGCAATTGCGTGTTGCGGCTCGACAGCAAGGGCGAATGGGCTCCGGTCTGGTACGGCCCGGTGAACTAATCGTCGTCGAGCACCAGTCCTCTCACCACCGCATCGCGGCCGAATTTGGAGCGCAGCCGGTCGACCGCGTGCTCGGCCTTGGCGGCGCGGGCATCGATCAGGTCGGCGAGGTCGTCCCCGGCGACGTCTTCGAGATGGCTGACGCCGATGCCGATCAGTCGATACCGGGTCTTGCCGACTTCATGCGCCAGCAGATCGCGGCCGGCGGCGAATATCCGCGCCGCCAGTTGCGTTGGCGCGACCAGCGAACGCGCCCGCGTGCGGATCTTGAAGTCGGCGCTCTTGAGCTTGAGCGTCACCGTCGAACCGGCGAGCGCATTGGCTTTCAGCCGCGCCGAAACCCGCTCGGTCAGTTCCCAGAGGCATTGCTCCAGCGGGCGGAAGGCGGCGATGTCCTCGTTGAAGGTGGTCTCGGCGGAGATGCTTTTGGTCTCGCGCTCGGCGTTGACGCTGCGCTCGTCGTTGCCGCGTGCGAGCCGCCACAGCCGCGCGCCCTCCTCGCCATAACGCAGCATCAACTCCTTCTCATCGGCCCGCTGCAGATCGGCGATCAGCCGGTAACCGTCGGCGGCGAGCTTGGCCGCGCTGACCGCACCGACGCCATAAATGAAGCCGACCGGCTTCGGGGCGAGGAATGCCGCCGCTTCATCCTGCCCGAGCACGGCAAAGCCGCGCGGCTTGTCCATGTCGGAGGCGATCTTGGCGAGGAATTTGTTGGCGGACAGCCCGATCGACACGGTGATACCGAGGTCGCGCTCGACGGTGGTCGCAAAGCGCGCCAGCGCCTTGGCGGCGCTCATGCCGTGCAGACGCTCGGTGCCGGAAAGATCGAGGAAGGCTTCGTCGATCGACAACGGTTCGACCAGCGGCGTGAGGTCGAACATGCGCTTGCGCACATCGCGGCCGACCTGCACGTATTTCGCCATATTCGGCTTGACCACAACGGCGTCAGGACAGTGGCGCTTGGCCTCGAACATCGGCATCGCCGAGCGGATGCCGTAGGTGCGCGCGATATAGCAGGCGGCGGCGACGACGCCGCGCTTGCCGCCGCCGACCACAACCGGTTTGTCGGCGAGCGTCGGATCGTCGCGTTTCTCGATCGTCGCATAAAAGGCGTCGCAATCGACGTGCGCGATGGTCAGGCGATCGAGCTCGCGGTGGCGCGCAAGCCGCGGCGAGCCGCAGGGCGGGCAGCGCGCGGCCTTGTCGGGCACGTCGGCGAGACAGTCGCGGCAGAAGCTCACGGCACCTCACGCTCCCATGGCGCACCGCCCAGAACGGACAGCGCCTTGCCGATGTCTTCGGGGTCAAAGCCGGCCTCGGCGGCGAAGGCGGCGAGCAACGCCTCATCGCCGCTGAGGTATTCGAGGACGCCGGTGAGGAAGCCCGGCTCGCCGCTGGCGGCGCGAATTTCCGCCGGGCCGATACCGGTCATGGCGAGGAAGCGGCCGAGCCGCTCGCCGTCCGCGGCGATGAAGGTAAGCGCTTGAACAGCCAAGGCTTCCGCCGCGTCTTCAGGGATCGGCCGGGGCTTTTTCATCGGCCAAATTTGCCTTTCCGTAATGAATCGGCACTACCGTGCCAATGAT
Organism: Pseudolabrys sp.; assembly: GCA_035499835.1. Lineage (GTDB taxonomy): Bacteria > Pseudomonadota > Alphaproteobacteria > Rhizobiales > Xanthobacteraceae > Pseudolabrys. The sequence continues at coordinate 1,226 of DATJYA010000248.1, read as the reverse complement.
GCCTCACCAGGCGCGGCCTGGCGATGCAGATGTCCTCACAATTCACGCCGAAGAGGACTTTGGGGCTGGGGGACATGCCGAAGACCGTCCTGATCGTGGAGGACAACGAGCTCAACATGAAGCTCTTCAACGATCTATTGGAAGCGCACGGCTACCAGACGGTCGGCACGCGCAACGGCATCGAGGCGCTCGACCTGGCGCGCAAGTACCGGCCCGACCTCATCCTCATGGATATCCAGTTGCCGGAAGTGTCCGGCCTCGAAGTGACCAAATGGCTCAAGGACGACGCCGAGCTTAAGGCAATCCCCGTAGTCGCCGTCACCGCCTTCGCCATGAAGGGCGACGAGGAGCGCATCCGCGAGGGCGGCTGCGAGGCCTACCTGTCGAAGCCGATCTCGGTCGGCAAGTTCATGGAAACCGTCCGGCATTTCCTGGGAAACCCGTGATGGTGCGGTCATGAGTGCGCGCGTTCTTGTCGTCGACGACGTCCCCGCCAATGTGAAGCTCCTGGAAGCGCGGCTGTCGGCGGAATATTTCGACGTCACCACCGCGCACAGCGGTCCGGAAGCGCTCAAGCTGTGCGAACGCGCCGAATGCGACATCGTGCTGCTCGACGTGATGATGCCGGACATGGACGGCTTCGAGGTCTGCCGCAAGCTCAAGTCCAACCCGGCGACGCATCATATCCCGGTGGTCATGGTCACCGCGCTCGATCAGCCCTCCGACCGCGTGCGCGGGCTGGAAGCCGGCGCCGACGATTTCCTCACCAAGCCGGTGACCGACGTGGCGCTGATCTCGCGCGTGCGCTCGCTGGCCCGGCTGAAGATGGTGACCGACGAATTGCGCATGCGCGCGGTCACCTCCAAGGAAATCGGCATCCACAGCCCGGAAAAGGAAGCGGTCGCCGAAACCGGCCGCAATGGCCGCATCCTCATTGTCGACGACCGGCCGAATTCCTTCGAGCGCGTCGCCGAGACGCTTTCGCAAGAGCATGCGGTGGACATCGAGAGCGACCCGAACGAGGGGTTGTTCCACGCCGCCGAAGGCAACTACGACCTGATTGTCGTGTCGCTTATCCTGATGGATTTCGACGGGCTGCGGCTGTGCAGCCAGATCCGCTCGCTCGAGCGCACCCGCAACGTGCCGATCCTGGCGGTGGCGGAGGCCGACAACAACGCCAAGCTGGTGCGCGGCCTTGAAATCGGGGTCAACGACTATCTGATCCG